>JBALVT010000087.1:0-16527 GCA_036961345.1 Halioglobus sp. | reverse complement strand
CGGGTCCCAGTTCTCGACTGGAATTTTACTAATGCGACTCATAGGCGGCTCCTTGCAGATTGTCCACATACTTGGCGGACAGATAGTGTTCAGCGTATCACGACTTTGGGTGGCGTTGCGTTCAATACCCGATGCCTGACAAATTGCATCGACAGACTCACGCCGTGTGCCGTAGAAAACGCTAGCGCCACCGAACCAGGTCGGCGCATGGCGGTTGCTTTTGTCACCTATTGGCGAAAACGCACAGTACGCGGAGATGGATTTTCTCGTTGGTGGTCGCTATATTGATCATTTTCAGAAACGCGACGGGTTTTATAAAGTTAGTCATTTCACTGGCCTTGCACACTGGATGCGAATAGAGCCGCCAGCTACGCAGGGTTTTTATGATATACCTGAGTAATTGCAGGGTCACAGCGGACCAGGCGACCTCGTTTTTCGGGCACGATAAGCCAACAAACAATAATAGAAAGGAAAGCTAATAATGCGATTGAATGGGAAGGTAGCTGTAATTACGGGCGCTGCGAGTGGTATCGGTGCAGCCAGTGCGAGACTATTTGTGAAAGAGGGCTGCCGGGTAGTATTGGGCGATATTCAGCAAGATAAAGGCGATGCCCTGGTGGCCGAGCTCGGTGATGCGGCCATTTTTGCAGTGTGTAATGTCACCAAAGAAGAAGATGTCGCCAAGTTGGTGGATTTGGCTGTTGACCATTTTGGGTCGCTGGACATCATGTTTAATAACGCGGGTATTGTCGGCGCCGTGGGCCCTATAGATACCACTGTTGCCGCGGAGTGGTCGGTCACTTTGGATATTCTTCTCAATGGCGTATTTTACGGCATGAAACACGCTGCCAGAGTCATGAAGCCTCAGGGTAGTGGTGCAATTATCAGCATGACGAGCACCGCCGGCGTAATGGGTGGTTTTGGACCTCATGCGTATGCTGCTGGCAAACATGCTGTGGTGGGCCTAACCAAGAATGTCGCAGCGGAGTTATGCCGGTTTGGTATACGGGTGAATGCTATCGCGCCGGCAAGCATGGCAACCGAGATGATCGCCAGTGTTGTGAAAGGAGACCCTGCAGACATCAGCGGTGCAACGGCAGTACTGGCGGCGGCATCGCCACTGCTAAATCGAGCTGGAGCCGCCGGGGATGTTGCCAACGCTGCATTGTGGTTGGCCAGTGACGACGCCGGTTATACCAATGGCCACATATTGGCCGTAGACGCAGGTATTACCACCGGTTCTACGCTGGAGGGTCCGAGTTTTGCCGAATACGAACCCATGATAAGAGAAGACGGTAAAACGGGTCTTTAGGGTTGTCCGATTGCTATATCAGAGTCACTGAATGATAGATCTATACTATTTTCCGACCCCCAATACCTGGAAGATCTCTATCTTTCTGGAGGAAACGGGGTTGGATTATAGAGTGATCGTAGTAAATATTCTGGAGGGCGATCAGTTTGAACCCGAATTTCTCAAGATTAGCCCGAACGGCCGGGTACCTGCGATAGTCGATCACGACATAGTCGATGGAGACGGCGATCCGTTATCAATTATGGAATCCGGCGCTATCCTGATACACCTGGCGCAAAAGACCGGCCAGTTTTATCCAGCCGATACAGCCAAACGTGCCAAGGTACTTGAATGGTTAATGTGGCAGATGGCTGGACTTGGGCCCATGGGTGGCCAGGCCAATCACTTCAACGCATATTGTCCCCAGGACCTGCCCTACGTGAAGGACCGCTATACCAATGAAGTGGCGCGACTTTGGCGGTTGCTGGATGATCAGCTAAAAGATAATGATTGGATCGCAAATAATGAATATTCCATTGCCGACATGGCGTGCTGGGGGTGGATCACTCTGCATGAATTGCAAGGCCAGGACATCGATTCAACGCCATACCTAAAACAGTGGTTCGAGCGGGTTGGTAACCGCCCTGCGGTGCAGCGTGCCTATGTTATAGGTGCTGACATTGCCGCCACACCCGGTCAGATATCAGAGGACGCCAAAATTCTTCTGTATGGTGAGGCGTCCAGGGCCACCGAGTAGCGTTAGGCGGGAGCCCAAATTACGGGAAATACCGAGGGGAAACGCTCCAGAGGGTCACCGCTGTTAGGTTTGAACTCATGCGGCGCGATAGGGTCTGGAATAACCTGCCCGTGAAACAAGATCACATCGCCTGATTCGTAATCCCAGCCCATTTTATCGAATGAGTCCCGGCACGCATCAATTTCCCATGCTTCGATGTCTCGTAGCGGCTGACTGTGCATAAACGGATATTTCCTTAGGCCGATTTCGTAGAAAAGTTTAGCCGTTATGTTCCGATCAAGATACAGCAGTGCTGATTCTGGCAAATTTTATAAATTGACAGTGTCAATTGACACTGTCAATATAACGCAATGCCAAAAATTCTAACCCCCAAAGACGTGCTGCAGTTTCGTCAGCGACTCTGCGATCTTGCGCTGAAGGCCTTTGCGGAGCAGGGGGTGGAGGGCATGAGCCTGCGGGGATTGGCGGCAGCTGCTGGCTGCAGTCGCACCACTCCCTACCGCTATTTCAAGGACAAGGCAGATATCCTCGCCGCGGTCCGTCAGGCACAATTTCAACGTTTGGCCGACGAAAATGAAGCGGTGGCATTACAAGAGAATGACCCTGACAAACGTCTGGTAGCGCTGGCCAGATGTTATGTCAGATTTGCCATGGCTAATCCCGACGCTTACCGGGTCATGTTTTCAGTAAACCAGCAGGATGAGCAGCGCTATCCGGCATTGGTCAAGCAGATCAAGAGAGCAAATCAATCTATGAAAAATGCCGTCAATGAGTCCCTGGAAAAAGGTTCTCTGGCGGGTGATCCGGCCAATATCGTACACATATTGTGGGCAGGGCTGCATGGCATTGTATCTCTACACTTGTCCGATAAACTGCATATGGGTAGGGGCATAGATGAACTTGCGGAAGTGATGATTCGCTCGCTTAGCCAAGCGGTAGCGGCCCAACCATCGAAGCAAGCCGCTGCACGTAGAGTCCGGGAGGGCTGAAAAAAATGACGGATTTGAGAGCACCATCACTATGGACCGCAGCGGGTGAAAGTTTGACGCCCTTTGAATTACCAAGGCTAGTGGCCGCCTCGCCCTTTCTTGCACTGCAAGCCAGGGGCAGCGGCGAGCCGGTGATGGTGTTGCCTGGGCTGGGCGCCAGCAATCGATCAACCGGGCTTTTGCGCGGATACCTGTCATGGCTGGGTTATAACGTCAGGGGTTGGCAGCTGGGTCGCAATCACGGAGGCGTGCAGGAGTTGTTACCAGAGGTTGCCGCGGAAGTGAGAAATTTTCACCGCGATAGTAGCAGCAAGATAACTATCGTTGGCTGGAGCCTCGGCGGTGTCCTGGCAAGGGAAGTCGCCAGGGATGCCCCAGATATGGTCAGCCAGGTGATAACAATGGGTAGCCCGATTGTTGGTGGCCCAAAATATACCAGCATGGGCGCACTGTATACACGCAGAGGTATTGACCTGGATGAAATTGAGGCCAAGCTTGCGGCGCGCGAAATCACCCCCATCAGTGTGCCGGTGACTTCCATCTATTCCAAGAGAGATGGTGTTGTCGGCTGGCGGGCCAGTATCGACAAATACACTGCGGGCGCTGAAAATGTTGAAGTAAGTGCTACCCATCTTGGCCTGGGGATATGCCCTGAGGTTTTCAAAATTGTCGCCCGCAAGCTGGCAAGCGCGTGAGAGGCAGGCGCACAATACTTGAGCAAACCCTTGGCCGGCCCATAGCCAACGCCTCCTTTGCCATGATGCGCAGCTATTTGCGTTCGGCACAAAGGCGTGGCGTAGACATGATGCATACGGCTAGGCCCTTCTCCTTCTACCGCAAGGTGTTTTACGAGGGTGATACTGCAGCTGTGGTCTTAAGGGGATTACAAGATAAACGCATTGTCGATATTGGTTGCGGCTATACACCCTATGCAGACGACTCCATGTTTCGCGCCTGTCACGATGAGGGTGTTGAGTTTTATGGCGTCGACCCCCTGATAGCTGAAGGTATTTCCTTTGGCTTCAGAGATCGATTGCTAGTGCGCGCAACCGGTGGGTCTGGTTCGCTCAGCCAGAATCCGCCGGGTATCGAAAAAGCCCTGTCGACCATGGCTCAGGATCTGCCGTTCGATAACGACAGTGTTGACGAAATACTGTGCAGTTTTTTGCTGTTTGTGTGGATAACAGACGAGTCGGTGCTGGCTGATGTTCTAGGCGAGTTTTTGCGTGTGCTCAAACCGGGAGGTAAGGCCAAGCTTTATCCGCTCTATGAATGGCGCTTTATGCATATCAAGAGCGACAAGCTGCAGAAAGTGCTGGCCCGTTTCCGCATAGAGCAATCGTTTATTCATGGCCATGGCGACCTGCGTGTAATGCCTTCCATGCTCACGCAGATGACAAAGCGCTAGAAAAAGCAGGCGTTATTCCTGGCAGCTTGCACGCGCCTGTTTGCACGCGCCAGCTAACGCGCGTCAGCTCATGTCACACTTGACTTCTGCGTTTGCAATTGAGGTCGTGCGCCGGCCACGTATAGTAATCCCGCCATAATAGCGAGGTTCTTAATGAAGTTCTGTAGCTCGTGATTGCGCTCAAGTCCCTCTGGCATCACCCAAAAATTGTGCATAAATACCGAGATGACCAGAGTGAGTCCGGCCAACACAAATGCTACGATTTGGGCTCTGAAGCCAAACATTAGTGCAAGGCCACCGCCGATCTGAATAGCGATCGTGAGCACCAATAGCACCGGTATCAGCGGCACACCATGCGCTGCCATATACTCACTGGTCTGCGCAAAGCCGGTGATTTTGGAAATACCGGGCAAAATGAAATACAGGCCGAGCAGACCTCGGCCGGTAAGCAATAACAATTTCTCAAAGGGGGGGTGAATTTCCAGCATCGTCATTCCTTATTTCGTTCTCATTGAGGTGGAGGCTCTCATAGATTATCCAGAGCCGATAAGTTTGGACACCGGTGGATAGAGTGTTTAGTATCACTTTCAGAAAAATAGTGTATATATTTAATATATATATGACTAATGTTTTGTCCAAGTAAAATAACAAACAAATAACAAGCAAAGAGGAAACAAAATGCCCCATCCGAAGTCTCAGGCCCCCGTTGGCCTGTATAAGCGTACCCTGCTCGCTGCTGCCATAGCTCCGCTCTGTGTGGCCATGTCGCCACAGCTAATGGCACAGGGCGAGTTGGAAGAAGTTCTCATTACCGGTTCGTACATCAAGTCCACAGGAGAGAATGAAGCGTCGCCTGTACAAGTTATCGACAACGAATATATCACTAACAGTGGCGCGTTCAGTGTCGGCGAACTGACCGCCAAGTTGAGTGTAAATTCAGGTTCAGAGAATCAGGCTGACTCCTTTACCTCCGGCGAGACTCAGGGCACCAGCAATGTCAATTTGCGTGGCCTGGGCCTGAGCTCTACCCTGGTATTGATCAATGGCAGGCGTCAGACCATCGCCGCTACTCGCGCCAATGACGGCAGTGTGTTTGTTGATACGGGCACCGTTCCGTTGGCAGCCCTTGAGCGGGTTGAAATTCTGAAGGAAGGTGCGACCAGCGCCTACGGCTCTGATGCTGTAGCAGGTGTGGTCAACTACATCCTGAAGAAGGATTTTGAAGGCTTTGAAATCAATGCCGGTTACCAGACTACCGACGAGAGCAATCAGGACACCACAGAGGCCAGCTTCCTGGCCGGTTTTGGCAATGACACCACCAATTTTACCTTCGCTGGCGCCATTATGCGGCAGGATCCATTGAGTTCGTCCGATCGGCCGGAAACGGTAGACACGGCGGTGAGTACGCTGGGCCGCTCCTTTATTCAGACCGAGCCGAATACAGTGGAGGATGGTGATTATGCGGGGACGTACGTCCCCGGTGAAAGAGTGCCAGATCCGAAGTGTACAGAAAACGGCGGCCTGTTGATCCCTCAGCCCATTGGCGCCGTGTGTGGTTTTGCCTACGGCCCCCGTTTTAATCTGGTCAATGAAGAAGAGAAGGACCAATTGTATGGCAACATGACCCATGAGTTTAGCGATTCACTGTCGTTATTCGCCGAATTGGGTTGGACCAAACACGAAGTATTGGATAATCCACAATCACCGTCCTATCCCAATCTGGATTTCCCGGTGATATTGCCGGGGCAAGCGGGTAGCCCGTTTAGCGTGCCGGTAGTGTGGTTTGGCCGCCCGCTGGGGTCAGATTTTGCGTCTCCCGATTCCCCGCGCGAGAACACAACCATACGCGCTTCGCTCGCGCTTGATGGCGCGTTTAATGATAACTGGGCCTGGAACGGTGCACTCACCTACAGCGAGAGTGACAGGGATATCATCCAGCCCGACACGATTAATTCTCGTCTGAACGCAGCTTTGGCAGGAATGGGGGGGGTCAGCGGCACCGAAACCTTCAATATCTTCGATTCTTCCGCCAATAGTCAGGAAATGATTGACTGGCTTAGCACTAACTCTGAAACCACCCGAAAGGCAGATTTGCTGGTGGGTGACTTTGTGGTAAGCGGTGATTTGTTCACCATGAACGCTGGTCCGGTCGGCTTTGCCGCAGGTGTTCAGTACCGCGATGAAAGTTATTCTGAAGATCGAAACCCTGTGGCCACCCAGAGCCTTGATCCAGAGACGGGGGATCGTATTCCCGCCGACCTTATCTTCCTGGGAGGCGGTTTTCCCGTAGACGAGGAACGCACATCTTACGCCGCTTTTGCGGAAATACAGATGCCACTCACGGAATCGATAGAAGTGAATTTAGCGGTTCGCTATGAGGATCTGGACACGGATAGCAGTGTTGACCCGAAAATTGCGATCCGCTGGCAGGCGACGGATACCGTAATCCTTCGTGCTTCGGCATCAACCGCGTTCAGGGAACCTTCGCTGGCGCAGTTCAACGCCACGGAAACCTCCCTGCAGGGCATTCAGGATTTTAATCCCGATGGCACGCCTAAAGGGGGCGCTGTTTTTGTGCGGGTTAACGCCACAGGTAATCAGGACCTGACGCCTGAGGAGTCGACTAACTACAACTTTGGCGTGATATGGCAGCCTACCGATAACCTGGATATGCGGATTGACTACTGGCGTTTTGATTACGAGGACGTGATCACCATTGAAAACGCGCAGGGCAAGATCATCAACGACCTCAATGGGGAAGACATAATCCGGGTGGCGGGTCCCGACAGCCAGCTTGCAGGCATCAATGTTGACTATATCAATGCGTCAACCGTTGATACCGATGGCCTGGATGTGGCGGCGAACTATGTTATTTCTACTGATGGGGCAGGAGAAATTGGGCTGCACTTAACGGGAACCCATTTCCTGAAATATGAGATTCCTGATCCCGATGGCGGTACTCAAGATGTTGCCGGATACTTTAATCATGACAATTTTGCTCGTTCCATCCCGGAGACGAAGCTGAATGTTTCGGCAGATTGGAATGTCGGAAATCACAAGGCGGTGGTAATTGCCTACTGGGTAGATGAATATGAAACGACTCGAACCGTTCCTTCTGGAGAGAGTGCGACCATAGACAGCTGGACTACTGTGGATCTGCAATATTCGTACAACCTTGCATTTTCCGATAGCGAAGCTATATTGAGTTTCGGTGCCAAGAATGTCTTTGATGAAGAACCATCCAGAGTCTACGACGCGCCAAACTTCAGCTATGACCCCAAGCACCACGATCCTCGCGGTCGTATCTACTATGCGCGAGTTAAGTATGCTTTCTAAGCACACCTGACATGCCCCCGCGCTGTTGACATCAGGCCTGAATTCTTACCGGAATATTTCGGTAAGCTGGTCTGGCAGTCAACACGCGAATGCCCTGCGGACGATTCCGCAGTCCTCCCGAGCTGGACACGTAACACGTTCCAGCTTTTTTTGTGCCTCCCATTTCACGTGCTATTCTTATCTTGTACTCATAATGCGGAGAGAAAGATGGAACAAGCCACGAAAGTATTTATGGATTATGCTGCGGCCTTTGAGGAATCTTATATCGATGATGATTGGTCACGTTTGGCGCAATATTTCTCAGAGGACGCCAGTTATGAAGTTCGTGGAGGACCATTGGCATGCCAGATATCTGGCCGCGATGCGATCTTTGCCGGGCTAAAAAAATCTCTGGATGGATTGGATCGGCGTTGTACGGATCGAAAACTTGAAGTCACAGACGGGCCGGATGTCGCTGCAACAGATAATGGTCATGACATAAGTCTTGGGTGGCGCGTTCTCTATGAATATAGAGACGCACCGAAAATGACGCTTCCGGGGCGTTCTGTGTTCACTATTTCCAACGGCGTAATCATCGCGATGAGGGATGAGTATGATGACCAGGAGATGGAGGCTGTTGGCGCCTGGCTGCTTGAATACGGGGAAGGCCTCGATGGGTCTTATGTGTGAGCATCTGATTCCTGCTCAATCGCCAAATTGTCACCTATGCGCTGTTCAGTCCACTGTAGTACGACGCTATAGATGACCGGCAGAACCAATAGGTTCAGGATCAGTACAGTCAGCATGCCACCCAGCATTGGCGCCGCTATTCGATGTGTGACGTCGGAGCCGGTACCGTCACTCAACATGATTGGTACCAGGCCGGCCATCGTCGACACCGCTGTCATAACAACCGGTCGCACACGTCGAGACGTCGCCGTAAGTGCCGCTTGTTTGAGCATATTCACGCTAAGCTTCCCAGGGTGTGTTCGGCGCATGCCAGCTATTTCCTGGTCGATAAAGCTCAAAACCAAAACCCCAATCTCGGCTGCCATGCCGGCAAGAGCGATGAAGCCCACTGCCACCGCAACAGACATGTTGTAGTCGTTGATATAGATAAGCCAAATTCCCCCGATGAGACCAAAAGGAATAGACATCATTACAACCACAGGCTCGGTAACATTTCGGAAATTTAAGTACAGCAACAGGAAAATAATAAGCAGCGTGGCCGGTGCCACGATGCTCAACCTAGCGGCTGCACGTTCCATATACTCGAACTGACCTGACCAGCTCAGTGTGTAACCCGCCGGTATGACGACCTGGTTAGCAACAACATTTTTGGCTTGTCGTACGAAACCACCGATGTCTGATGTCGATATATCTACATATATCCATGCATTAGGCCTGGCATCTTCCGACTTAATTACCGGGGGGCCACGCCGGTACTGTATATCGGCAACCATAGTCAGTGGAATCTGCGCCCCTACCGGGGTTGGTATCAACACTCTCTCAAGGGATTCCATGTCCTCTCGCAGCGACCTGGGATAACGGATGCTCACAGGATAACGTTCCAGGCCCTCAATTGTGGTGGTGACGTTCATGCCGCCTATTGCTGTGCTTATGACATCCTGAACCTGGCCAACAGTCAGCCCGTATCGCGAAGCACTTTCGCGATTGATGTCGAAGTCCAGGTAGTATCCTCCGACTGCCCGATCTCCAAACGCAGAGAGGGTGTCAGGAAGCGTCTTCATCGCCTGCTCGATATCCGAGGAAACTTGCTGTAGCACCGCCAGGTCTGGCCCGGATACTTTTATGCCGACAGGCGTCTTGATTCCCGTGGACAGCATATCGATCCGGGTCTTGATCGGCATGGTCCATGCATTTGCCAGACCCGGGAATTGAATTGCTTTATCCATTTCATTCATCAGTTCTTTTGTGGTTTTGTCGGGATCGGGCCATTGCTCTTTTGGTTTGAGACGAACAGTGGTCTCCAGCATGGACAGTGGCGCTGAATCGGTTGCTGTCTCGGCTCTGCCAACCTTGCCGAATACATGATGAACTTCTGGAAAGGTTGCCAAAATACGGTCAGTTTGTTGCAGCAACTCCCTCGCTTTTGTAATTGATATACCGGGGAATGTTGTGGGCATATAAAGAATATCCCCTTCGTCCAGAGGAGGCATAAATTCACTGCCCAACTTGCTATAGGGGTATGTCGTCGCGCCCAGAATGACTACCGCGACCAGTATTGTGAGGCTGCGGTTTTTCATTGCGAAGGAAAGCGTCGGTGTGTGGACCGCATGCAAAAATCGATTGATGGGGTTCGCATGCTCTGAGACAATTTTCCCTTTGAGGAGGTACCCCATCATTACGGGAACAAGAGTAATTGACAGTATCGCAGCGGCAGCCATTGCATAGGTGGCAGTAAAGGCGAGTGGGCTGAACAGGCGGCCTTCCTGCGCCTGCATAGTAAAAATAGGCAGGAATGAGACCGTTATCACGAGCAGTGAAAAGAATAACGCTGGACCCACTTCCCGGCAGGAGGCGCCCACGGTTTGCCAGCGCTCATCATTGCTAAGTGCTGAGCCCTTTTCCTCGACGGCTCGGGCGAGATGTTTATGACCATTTTCCACCATCACAATAGCGCCGTCGACCATGGTACCGATGGTAATTGCAATGCCTCCAAGTGACATGATGTTGGCATTGAGGCCCTGGAAGCGCATAACGATGAACGCCATGAGAATACCCAGTGGCAAAGTAATGATGGCCACAAATGCAGAGCGGGCATGTAACAGAAAAAGAATGACAACCAGGCTCACTATTCCCAACTCCTGCATTAGTGAGGTATTGAGGCTTTTCACTGCACGTTCAATCAGGTCTCCTCTATCGTAAACCGTTACGATCTCGACTCCATCCGGCAGGCCACTCTTGAGTTCATCCAGCTTTTTCCGAACGCCTCGTATCGTTGCCAATGCATTCTCTCCAGAACGCATAATCACCACGCCCCCGGCGACCTCACCCTCGCCATTCAAGTCGACCAGGCCTCGTCGTAGCTCGGGGCCTATCTGCACATGTGCGATATCGCGCATACGCACAGGCGTTCCGGAGGAATCCACTGCGACAGGTATCGTGTTAATGTCCTGGATTGACTGTATATATCCGCGCCCTCGAACCATGTATTCAGTCTCGGCCATTTCAAGCAGGCGCCCACCGACATCCCTGTTGGAATCCTTAAGGGCTTGTTTTACTTTTCCTAAAGGGATGTTGTAGCGCAGCAGCGCGTTGGGGTCGACCTCAATTTGGTACTGCTTTACAAAACCACCAACTGAAGCTACTTCGGCAACACCGGGAACAGTTTGCAAGGGGTATCGCAGATACCAGTCCTGAATCGACCGCAGCTTGGCCAAATCGTGTTGGCCTGTTCTGTCTACCAACGCATATTCATAAATCCAACCTACGCCAGTTGCGTCGGGCCCAAGGGTCGGCGTTACATCATCGGGCAGGCGTCCGCTGACATAGTTAAGTGATTCCAGGACGCGAGAGCGCGCCCAATACATGTCCGTACCGTCTTCAAAGATAATGTAAACAAAGGACAGTCCAAAAAACGAGTACCCTCTAACGACCTTGGTATCAGGTACCGCGAGCATTGCGGTAGTCAGCGGGTAGGTGACCTGATCCTCAACCACCTGGGGCGATTGGCCAGGGTACTTGGTCAAAACGATTACCTGTACATCGGAGAGGTCAGGGATAGCATCGAGTGGGGCACTGGTATACGAAAAATATCCAGCTACAGCTATAATCGCCGTCGCTATCAATACCATCAGGCGGTCCTTCAGGGACGCATTAATAATCGACTCAATCATTTTGAGTGCTCTCCTGCATGGCTTTCTGCTTCAGCCATTTTCAACATTTTTGCAGTCGCCTCACGAAGTTTTGATTCAGAATCCACCATAAACTGTGAGGAAACTACAACAGACTCGCCCTCGGACACCCCATCAGTAACGGCAACAAAACCGGAGGACTCGATGCCCAGAGTGACCTTTCGGGGTTCGATTACCCCAGGTTTCTTCACAACGAATATCTGGTTATAAGCACCAGAGCGCACCACCGCCTCAGCCGGAACAACGACTTGATCCAGCTTCTGTTGTGAGTGAATGGTGACCTCTGAGAACATTTCAGGGCGCAGAAGCGCTTTGGAGTTTTCGAAAACTATTCTGATTTTAGTCGTGCGTGTTTTAGATTCAGCATAGGGGTAGATGTAAGATAACTCTCCTCGAAAGGTAACGCCTGGTGCGCTGGCCAGCGTCATTTCAACCGGATCACCCTCATTCACCCAGGGTAATTCATACTCATAGACATCAGCGTAAACCCACACTGTGCTCAGATCGACAATACGATAGAGCTCCGTTGCGGGCGTGACGTATTGCCCCTGGCGTGCACCAATTTTCATTACTGTACCTGTGGCAGGAGCATGTATATGCAGGCTCTCCTTCAGAACCCCGGTAGTTTCCAATTCGTGAATTTGATGCTCAGGCACGTCCAGTCGGATCAGGCGCGCTCGAGAACTTGCGACCAAGGATTCGGCACCCGCACGAATATCTTCAAACTGGCTGTTTTTCAAAGCCTGCTGATTCTTAAGTGCCAGTAAGTATTCCTGTTGAGTGGAAACCAACTTTGGGGAATAGATGCCCAGCAGTATGTCATCGTGTTTTACTCGTTGACCGGTCTTGTCTACAAAAATTTCCTTTATCCAACCGTCGACTTTGGGGTGAAGCCGGAACATTGTTTCTTCGTTGTAGTCCACTCGGCCGACTGTCCGTATCGTTCGCGATATTGCACGACGCTCGGCTATAGCCGTGCGCATACCGATGTTGAACTGGACGGTGGGATCAATTTTCACGGTACCAACTACTTCACTACGGCCCCCGGACTCGTCGTATATTGGAATATAATCCATACCCATAGAACCTTGCGCGGGCACCGGGGAGGTAACGTCCGGATTCATTGGATGGCGATAGAAAAGAATTTCCCTTTTTCCTTTTTCGGCCACTGGCGTTATTTCATTTTGATTTGGCATAAGGTAGCCAAGGCCGAGTCCCGCAGACAGGCTCAAAGCGCCGACTATTATCGTCATCTTATTCATATATGTTCTCCTCACCTACCGCTGCCCGTAGTCGGGCTAACGACTGCTTAACTTCCGTAAACGCTTTCCAGTACTGTAATTCGTAATTGAGCAAAGTAATCTGGCTGCGTACCAGGTTTAAAAAATCGACTTGATCGACTTGATAGCCTGCTAACATTGACTCGACCGTTTGCCTGGCTTGCGGCACGATACCTTCACTAAACAGGCTCACCTGATCGGTCGCCTGCTGATGGTCGGCAGAAGCCGTTGCTATCGAGGAAAAGACGAGGTTTCTCTGGTCTACCAGGGAGTATCGATTTTTCGCTAACTCTCGAGTGCGTTGCTCAACAGCTTTTGACTGCTTGGAGCCGGCGTAGAGCGGTATATTCAGGCTAAGCATGACGGAGAGAAAATCGTCACGGTGTTTCCCCAACGGATTATCGCGCCTATTGCCGTATGCGACTCCCAGCTTGAAATCCGGGTAGTAGCCCTTTTTTGCCAATGCCAGCCGGGATTCCGATGCACTTATCGCGGCCTCTTCTTGCCTGAGGATTGGGCGGTTTTTTGTCGCTCTTTGGTATAACAAGGGTTCTGCAGCAATCGACATCGCTGGCTGCGGCATCATTACTGGTAACAGGACGGGTATTTCTGGCGAAACATCCATCAGTACGTTCAGTCGAATCGCTCGATGGTCCCGCATGGTATTCAGGCGAATTTCCTGGTCCAGGAGCTTGGACAACTCCAGCTGTGCCAGAAGCACATCCTGTTGCAAACCCTTTCCCACCTCGTATTTCGTTTCTGCGATTTCCACAAACTGTCTGAGTAAGGACTGATTTTGTTTGATTGTCTCCAGTGACCGATCAAGGAAATACATTTCCCACCAGGTGACGGTGACATTCATATCCAGGTTTAGACGCATCTCTTCAGCAGAGAACAGCGCTGCTTCAGCCTCGAACAGCGCAACGTCCTCCCGCAGCGAGAGCTTACCGGGAAAGGGAAACACCTGACTGACCCCCAGTTGTATCTGGGTCATATTTTCCTGATTGAGGTCGAAGGAATTCCACGGCAAGTTCATAGCGTTCAGGCTCAGTATGGGATCCGGCAACGAACCCATCTGTGGCGCAATATGCGTGAGTGCCTCATAGCGCTCTTGCATTTCTGCCAGGCCAGGATTTTTTACTACTGCTATAGAGCGCGCTTCAGCAAGGCTCAAAAATGCATCCTGTGTTCCGTCTTCAGCCTGGACCAGGCCACCAACCACTAATAGGAGTAATAGCCCGCAACGGTTACTGCACCGAATTATTCGGTTAAAAACATAACGATTTTTCATAATTTCCACGTTCAGTTTGCGCCAGGGGTATAACCAGACGCGACAAAATGAACGGCCCGAAAGCCATGGCAAAAACATCAAAGATCAGCGGCATTCACCGCCAGGGAATTAGCTCAGTCGGGGAGGGCGGTATAGGCCTGAGGAGCTTTTTGAGATGAAAGAAAAATGCTCGCCTATGGGAAGACCGCCGTGATAAGGCAGCAATCCGCTATACGGCGTAACAGAGAGTACCGACGCAGTTGCGGTGCAACCGGAAGAGCATCCCGTACCGGATTCACAAGAAAGGCAATTGGTGGCTTCGCTATCGGGTGTTACTGGTTGGTCCTTGCACGATGCATGCTCGGCGGTAGAGCTTGCTGCGAGAGTGATTGAAGACAGTGTGTCTGAAGGGGTCTCGAGTGTTACAGCTGATTCATTCATGCTGAGGAGTTTTTCGCATGCAGATGCCATTGTCACTACCGGCTGAGCCAGCATTAACAAGACCAACATAAAATGAACACCACGAGCGCGCACTATCTACCCTCCTACTTCACAATGGTAAGGATAGCCTCTGGGGTCGCAAGTCGCAATGGCTTGAATCAGATGTGACACCAACCGAAAGTGGTTCATTGGTAGCCAAAATACTATCGGCCAATTACACGGATGTGTAATTGGTTTGAGGCGGGTCCAATATTAGTCTAGATCGCTGTTCCTGCACTCTCGAGTGGCATTCGGTCATAAGGTCCGCTGAGCCTTCTTGTAAAGCAGCGCGAACACGTTCCGGGATCCCGGTATCTGGCATATGCGCCGTGCCCCAGCGAATCACTTCCAGCAAGACAGGCAGCAAAGATACGCCAAGCTCCGTAGGCAGATACACTGAGGTCTTGCGATCGAGAGGGTCGGCTAATTTTTCAAGTAGCCCGCAGGCCTCCAGCTGCTTGAGGCGGCTGGCAAGAATATTGGTGGAAATACCTTCCGAGGAATTCAGGAACTCACCGTAACGGGACTTGCCCTGCACCAACATATCGCGCAGTAGCAACAGGCTCCACTTATCGCCGAAGAGTTCAAGAGCTACATTGAGAGGGCAGTTTGACCGCCGTTCTGGATAAGTCATGAGGGAATTATCTGGCTTTAGCTTGCAGTATGCAAGTAAGTGGGTATAGTTACTTGCACTTTGCAAGTAGTCTAATCGGAGTACCGCATGGATATGCCCGCTATTGCCCAATTGACTGTTACACCTTTGTACGCAGCCCTTCTGGGCCTGTTATTTCTCCCCTATACAATGCGCGTAGGATTTTATCGTTTGAGTAGCGAGATTTTCATTGGCAATGGTGATGATCCCGAATTGCTGCGCCGAGTTCGTGGCCAGGGTAATTTTGTTGAAACTGTTCCGCTGGCCCTGATCCTCATTCTCACCATGGAGCTCTGTGGCGCCGGCAATACCTGGCTACACGCCATGGGAGCACTACTGGTATTTGGACGATTCAGTCACTATCTGGGACTGACTGAGCTTGGGCCAAAGCGGCTGCGCCCTGTGGGCATGTTCAGCACCATGGGAGTCTATCTTGTCAGCAGCGGCTGGATACTCGTTAATACACTGTAAGGAGAACATTGTGAAAATTTACGGAGCCAATTTATCCCCCTTTGTACGCAAGGTGCTTAGTGTGTGCGCCATCAAGGGTTTGGAATATGAGCATGTGATAGTAATGCCCGGCAGCGTGCCTGAGGGCTACCTGCAGATCAGTCCGCTAGGCAAGATTCCAGCACTGGAGGACGGTGATCTAAAAATCTCGGATTCCAGCGTAATCTGTGAGTATCTTGAAGAGCGCTATCCGGACATCGCCGTGTTGCCTGGCGACCCCGCACAACGCGCTCGCTCCCGATGGTTCGAAGAGTACGGCGACTCACGGTTTGTTGAGGCGCTCGCCCCCTACTTTGTTGAAAATGTAGTTAAGCCCGCCATGGGTGGGGGTGCCCCTGATATTGAGAAGCTGGAGCAACTAGCCAAAGACGTTATCCCGATGCGGTTGGCTTACGTGGAAGAGCAGCTACCCGCAGAAGGGTTTTTATTCGGGAATATCGGCATCGCCGATATCGCACTGTGCAGCCCTTTGATCTCTGGCATGTATGGTGGCATGGCGTTAAACGCCGACCTGTATCCGAAAACGGCAGCATTCCTTGAACGTGTAAAGTCACACCCAGCTATGGTATCAGTGCTGGCAGCTGAAGCGCCCATGCTGGAGGCGATGAGACGCTAATTGGCTTTTTAAGTTCGGCGTCCGGCCCACGGCGCTGGCCCTCCGGTTTCTCCAGATGTCCGGAGGGTCTCCAGTCTCTAG
>JBALVT010000086.1:0-16586 GCA_036961345.1 Halioglobus sp. | reverse complement strand
CTATCATCTCCACCTGAATTTCACGTAGCGCCTCGTTGGAACTCGCTGCGGCAATGCGTTTATACAGGATAAGTCGCATGTTGATATCTGGCAGGTAGTCGTCGGGTATTAGCGCCGAAAGGTGAAGATTAACTTCAGTACCCTGATCAAAGGGGGCGTCAACATCGGGTATTTCTCCGCGTCGCAATGCTGCGACGGCACGCTCCAGCATCTCCATATACAGGGCAAAACCTACGCTGTGAATCTGCCCGCTTTGTTCGTCGCCCAGCAATTCACCCGCGCCGCGAATCTCCAGGTCATGGGTCGCCAGCAGGTATCCCGCACCGAGATCACCGGCAGCTTCAATGGCCTCGAGGCGTTTTTCAGCGTCTCGCGTAATCGCCGACCGGGGCGGGCACAACAAATAAGCGTAGGCCTGGTGGTGGGAGCGGCCCACACGACCACGCAGTTGGTGTAGCTGTGCCAGACCGAATTTATCCGCACGTTCAATGATGATGGTGTTGGCATTGGGTATGTCTATGCCGGTTTCAATAATCGTGGTGCACAGGAGAATATGGTGCCGCTGATGGTAGAAGGTAGACATTACCTGCTCTAGCTCGGCCTCGCGCATTTGTCCGTGGGCGACACCGATACTGAGCCCAGGCAGTAACTCACGCAACTTGCGCGCCGTCTCCTCGATCGATTTTACCTCGTTGTGCAAGTAAAAAACCTGACCTCCCCTGAGGGTTTCCCTCAGCACCGCCTCCTTGATCAGGGCGATATTGTGTTCCCGCACGAAGGTTTTGATTGATAAACGCTTGGCTGGCGGGGTGGCAATAATAGACAGGTCGCGCATACCCCCCAGCGCCATGTTCAGTGTTCTGGGAATAGGTGTTGCCGTCAGGGTAAGAATATCGACTTCAGAGCGCAGGGCTTTTATGGCCTCTTTTTGCTTAACGCCAAAACGGTGTTCTTCGTCAATGATCAGTAGTCCAAGATCATGAAACTTGAAATCACTTTGCAATAATTTGTGGGTGCCTACCAATATATCGATTTTTCCAGATGCAACCCGTTCGGTAATAGCCTTTAATTCCTTGCCGGTTTTGAAGCGGGAAACCACCTCAATCGTAACCGGCCAGTCTGCAAAGCGATCAGAAAATGAACCGTAGTGTTGCTGCGCTAACAGCGTAGTGGGTACAAGTACCGCTACTTGCTTGGCGTTTTGGCTGGCAAGAAAAGCTGCGCGCATGGCCACCTCGGTTTTGCCAAAACCGACGTCCCCGCAAATGAGCCTGTCCATGACACCCCGGTTGCACATGTCGTCAACAACAGCCTTGATAGCCACTTCCTGATCGGGGGTTTCCTCGAACGGAAAGGCGTTGGAGAAACGCTCATAGTCCAGCGGTTCCTTTTCAAAGGAAAATCCCTCGCGCGCTTCCCGGCGGGCATACACTTCCAAAAGTTGGGCTGCAACATCGCTGGCCCGTTCGCTGGCTTTGCGCCGGGCCTTTTCCCACTGGTCAGAACCCAGGCGGTGCAGCGGCGCGGTGTCTGGATCACTGCCCGCGTAGCGGCTGATTAGATGCAGTGATGCCACCGGCACATACAAACGGGCTTCCTCGGCATATTCAAGGGTTAGAAACTCTGTACTGTGCCCGTCTAC
Source organism: Halioglobus sp. (assembly GCA_036961345.1). GTDB lineage: Bacteria > Pseudomonadota > Gammaproteobacteria > Pseudomonadales > Halieaceae > JBALVT01. The sequence goes on along the minus strand of JBALVT010000086.1, from coordinate 14,944 downwards.
CTCCAGTGTTTGCAATCCGGTGTAGCGACCCACGCCGTGTTCAATGTGGACCACGGGTACACCTTCGCGCATTTCATTGAGATCGCGAAAAGCGTTGGTAATCGCGTTCTCATCAGTGGTTTTTCGGCGGCGTCTTTGTGCAACCCGATTGCCAAATAACTGTGCTTCACACACCAATGTGGGTTGTGAGGCGCCAAAATACATGCCCCTGTCCAGGGGTGCAGTTGTGATTGCAAAATCCAGTCCGGACTCTTCAAATGCCTGCCAGTTATCCACTTCTTGTGGGCTCAGCCCCTCTTTGGCCAAAGATTCGAGCAGTATTTCCCGGCGTCCGGCGGATTCGGCACATAGCAAAACGGGGCCGCCATGCTCTGTCAAAAAAGAAGCGAGTAGGGCAGTTGGAGACTCGGAGCGATCCGTGGGAGTCAAGTCAGGTACTGCGGCAGACGTGGTTTTGTGGTGCACTGGACTGTCGGGGCTCTGTCGAAGTTCAAGTACAGAGCATTGGCCAAGGCGCTGGTACAATTCCTCAACGGGCATAAAGCACTTGGCCGGCGGTAATAAGGGCCTTCTGGGGTCAATACCGTACTCTTCATACCGGTGGGTCACATCCTCCCAAAATCGCTGTGCAGAACTGTGATGGTCGCCTGAGGTTATAAAAGCCGCATTATCCGGCAGGTAGCTGAAGAGGGTGTCTGAACGGTCAAAGAACAGGGGAATATAATACTCAGTTCCACCGCAGGCGCGGCCAGCGCTTACCTCAGAAAAGACCGAGCAGGCATCGTTGTCCACGTTGAAACTGTCGTACCAATTTTGTTGGAACCGGTAGATTGCTTTGGGGTCCAGCGGGAATTCCCGCCCTGGAAGCATATTGATATTGTCAACCCGATCCACTGTGCGTTGAGTTTCCGGGTCAAAGGTTCGCAGGCTGTCAATTTCGTCATCGAGTAAATCGATTCGGTAGGGCAGCTTGCTTCCCATTGGGAAAATATCAAACAGTGACCCGCGAAGCGCAATTTCACCTTTTTCGAAAACCGTTTCTACATTGAGATAGCCGTTGCGTTCAAGATTGCGCCTGAAACTGTCTATATCAATGGTTTGCCCCTGACGCAATACCAGGCTGGAACCAGCAATAAACTCGGTCGGCGGCAGGCGGTGCATTAAAGTGGAGATAGGCACGACTAGAATGCCCGTCTCAACGGTGGGCAGGGCGTGCAGTGTAGCCAAGCGTTCTGAAATTATGTCCTGATGGGGCGAAAAATTGTCATAGGGGAGGGTTTCCCAATCAGGAAAGGCCAGCACTTGGGCAGGGCTATCCAGGAAGAACGGTAGCTCTCGTTCCAACGTCAATGCGCTGCTGGTATCTCCAGTGATAACAACCAGCAGTCGGCCCGGTACAGCCAGTTCCGCAATACAGCGCGATTCAGAGCTGCCGAAAAACGGGCCTAGCGCGGTTCGGGTGGCCGCCGTGTGTGGCCATGGTGTCTGCTGTACCAGATTTTCAAACATTAGATCAGGTGAACTCAAAAAAGCGGTATTGTAGGGGAAGGGCACGCGAGTCACCAGTGCCTGGAAATCAAAGAACCGGGAATTTGCCGCATACTACCTTGCGCCGGATTCGCCATCCGCAGATAATGAGCGCCCGTATCAATGTCTTCAATCCAAGAGCAGGTAAATCATCGTGACTGAACGTAAGCGAGAGCGCCCACAGGACTATTTCAGCGACTGGAAAGAGCGAGAGGCACTCGCCGAAGCCATGATCCCCCAAGTGGGCAAATTGGCCAGGGAGAACAACGTTAAATGTTATGTTTATGGTAAATCTCTGGTAAACCGCTCTGTCTTGGAGATCATGAAGGACCACCGTTATGTGCGGCAGGTGGAAGGGAATGAACTATCAGAGTATGAGACCTCCCCTGTATTGAACGCGCTGTCAGGCCTGGACTTGGGGCCCGCGCATATTGATGTGGGACGTCTGGCAGTCAAATATTACGATCAGGGTGCCGGTGAAGGCCTGTCGGTAGACGAATATGTTAATCAGGAATTGGATAGCCTCATAGGGGCCGGCGAGGAACTATCCCATAAGCCGGTTGATGTTGTGCTATACGGTTTTGGCCGTATAGGACGCTTGATGGCGCGCATACTGATCGAAAAAACCGATGGTGGCGCTGGCCTGCGCTTGCGCGCGGTGGTAGCGCGTAAAGGCAAGGCGCCCAATGATCTGGTAAAACGCGCCAGCCTGCTGCGGCGCGATTCTGTTCACGGCGCGTTTGAAGGTACGATTCGGGTCGATGAAGAGCGTCAGTCCTTTGTTGCTAATGGCAACGAAATCAAGGTGATCTATGCGGATTCGCCAGATTCCATCGATTACACGGCCTACGGCATAGAAAACGCTATCGTGATTGATAATACTGGGGTTTGGCGCACAGAAGAGGCCTTATCAGCGCACCTGAAATGCCCTGGCATTAGTAAGGTTGTGCTAACGGCCCCGGGCAAGGGCGAAATGAAGAATGTGGTGGCAGGTATTAACAGCAGCATCATAGAAGCTTCAGATACTATTATTTCAGCAGCTTCTTGCACCACCAATGCGATTGCCCCGCCGCTTAAGGCGCTGGACGACGAATACAATATTGTCACCGGGCACGTTGAAACAGTACATGCCTACACTAATGATCAAAATTTGATCGATAACTACCATAATGCCAATCGGCGTGGTCGCAGTGCACCGTTGAATATGGTGCTCACGGAAACCGGTGCTGCAACCGCGGTGGGTAAGGTATTGCCACAATTTGTCGGAAAACTGACAGGCAACGCGATTCGCGTCCCCACCCCTAACGTTTCTATGGCTATTTTGAACCTGACTTTGGGCCGTGAAACTACCAAGGATGACCTCAACGAATATATGCGCAAAGTTGCGCTGCATTCGCCCTTGCGCAAACAGATCGATTACTCCAATTCACCCGAGGTTGTATCCAGCGATTTTGTAGGCTCGCGCCACGCCTGTATTTTTGACGCCCAGGCAACCATTGTGAATGGCTCACAGGCAGTCGTGTACCTTTGGTATGACAATGAATTCGGCTATTCTTGCCAGGTTCATCGTATTGTTGAGCAGATGGCGGGCATCGAATACGTTAGCTACCCCAAAGAACATTAAAAACTCGGGAGGTATTGCCTAAAACTTGTTCAAAATCAACCAACTGCTTCGCCATTTCTATATGTATAGTGGCCTTTTGGGGGGGCATTCAGCTATAATGCGCGCGGTTCGCATTGGCGCGGCGGTAATTGATACCTCAGGTGGCGCTCGCCGGCGTAATCCGGTGCTTCAAGCGCTGATTTTGAACTGGTATTGACCACTTTGGTGACGTCTCCTGTAGACCACTTTATTTATTTGAACCTGTAGGCAGATCGTATGATCAAGATCAAGCGGGGCATGGATATCCCGATCCAGGGAAGTCCCCAGCAAGTTATAGAAGATTCACCGGCAGCGCGTTCTGTTGCTCTGGTGGGTTTCGATTATGTTGGCATGAAACCCACGATGTCAGTTCGTGAAGGCGATTCGGTTAAGCTAGGTCAATTGCTATTTGTAGACAAAAAAACCGAAGGAGTGCGTTATACCTCTCCTGGTAGCGGCACTGTGTTGGCCATAAACCGGGGTGCAAAGCGGGTTTTACAGTCGGTTGCAATTGAGCTTGATGGCGACGATGCCGAACAATTCCCATCTTATGACACTGACGCCGCGGCGACGCTGGATGCTGAAGTGGTGCGTGGCCAGATGGTTGAAAGTGGCCAGTGGACTGCTTTGAGGACACGCCCTTATAGCAAGGTACCGGCTCCTGCGAGCGAAGCAGCGGCCATTTTTGTCACGGCGATAGACACCAATCCGCTGGCGGCTGATCCGGCGGTTATTATAGCCGAACAGGCCGATGCGTTTTCCCTTGGCCTTGATCTACTAGCCAAATTAACCGCCGGTAAGGTGTTTGTTTGTACGGCCGAGAATGCAAGCGTGCCCACTGGTAAAGCGGCCAATGTAGAGCTGGCACAGTTCTCTGGCCCTCATCCTGCAGGTTTGGCCGGTACTCATGTGCATTTGTTGCATGGCGCAAGCGCCGAGTCGAGTGTTTGGACCATCGGCTATCAGGATGTTATCGCCACTGGGCGCTTATTCCTGGACGGCCGTTTATACACCCAGCGCATCGTATCCCTGGCCGGTCCACAGGTAGACAATCCCCGATTGTTGCGTACCCGGATCGGCGTCGACTTACAGGCCTTGTGCGCAGGCCAGCTAAAACAAGGCGAGACCCGGATTATCTCCGGCTCGATTCTCGGCGGTAGAGGAGTTCAGGCCGCCACTGCCTATCTTGGGCGTTATCATGTGCAGGTCTCCGCGCTGCTTGAAGGGCGTCAACGCGATTTTATGGGCTGGCTGTCCCCGGGCGTGAAACGCCACTCCAGCCTGGGCATTTATCTGACCAGCTTGATCGGCAAAAAGCCTCTCGCAATGACCACAAATACCAACGGTAGTGATCGCGCAATGGTACCTATGGGCACGTACGAAAATGTTATGCCTCTGGATATCCTGCCGACCCAGCTGCTGCGTGCGCTCATAGTAGGCGACACTGAAATGGCTCAGGCATTGGGTTGCCTGGAACTGGAGGAAGAAGATTTGGCTTTGTGTACCTACGTGTGTCCCGGTAAGTATGAATACGGGCCTATCCTGCGAGACAACCTGACGCGTATTGAGAAGGAGGGTTAAGCCGTGGGATTAAGAAAAATGCTCGATGATGTAGAGCACCATTTTCAAGAGGGTGGACGTTTTCAGAACTGGTATGCCCTGTATGAAGTATTTGATACCTTTTTATACTCCCCATCCAGCGTAACCCGAACCACCGCACACGTTCGCGATGGGATCGACCTGAAACGCATTATGATTACCGTGTGGTTTGCGGCATTTCCCGCCATGTTCTACGGCATGTATAACCTCGGTTTTCAGGCCACAGATGTCATGGCCGCGGGTAGCCAGGTCCAGAGCTGGCACGGCGTTCTTATTGAAATGTTTGGCGGCTATGACGCTTCCAATATGTGGCACTGCTTCTGGTACGGTGCAGTGTTTTTTATACCGATCTACGCCACAACGTTCCTGGTGGGTATTGCCTGGGAGGTTCTGTTTGCCATGAAGCGCGGGCATGAGGTGAACGAAGGTTTCTTCGTTACCTCTATTCTGTTTGCGTTGACATGCCCGCCCAGTATTCCTTTATGGCAGGTGGCACTGGGAATTAGTTTCGGTGTGGTTATAGGCAAGGAAGTATTTGGTGGTACCGGTAAAAACTTCTTAAACCCGGCACTTACAGGGCGTGCCTTTTTGTACTTTGCATACCCGGCCCAAATGTCGGGCGACGCTGTATGGGTAGCGGTTGATGGATTTACCAGTGCGACGCCACTTTCTGTTGTAGCGGCACAGGGCATGTCGGCACTTACTTCGACGCTGGATTGGTGGGATGCATTTTATGGGTCAATACCCGGTTCAGTTGGCGAAACTTCTACCCTGGCAATCTTGATCGGGGGGGTCTTGCTGCTAGCTACCAGAATTGCTTCATGGAGGATTATTGCCGGTGTCATGATAGGAATGGTGGCGCTTTCCTCACTCTTTAACGTCGTTGGTTCGGACTCAAATCTGGCCTTCGCTATGCCATGGTATTGGCATCTGGTGACCGGTGGTTTTGCCTTTGGCATGATCTTTATGGCCACAGACCCTGTGTCTGCAGCGATGACCAATACCGGCAAATGGGCCTATGGTATTTTGATTGGGTTGATGACTGTATTAATACGAGTAGTTAACCCGGCGTTCCCGGAAGGAATTATGTTGGCAATACTTTTCGCAAATTTGTTTGCCCCGCTGATGGATCACTATGTGGTTCAGGCCAATATCAAACGGAGGCTCGCCCGTGTCCAGTAATGACGGTACCAGCAAGACACTCTTTGTGGCTTTTGCACTGTGCATTGTTTGCTCGGTGATCGTTTCAACCGCTGCTGTGTTGCTCAAACCGGCGCAAGAGGCCAACAAAACACTTGACCGCAAGCGCAATATACTCGCGGCCGCGGGCATGCTCGACGAAAGCATGGGCGTTGAGGAGCAGTTTTCCAAAGTCTCGAGTCGCATAGTAGATTTACGAAACGGTAAATTCAGTGATGCTCATGACCCTGAAAAATTTGACCAGCGTAAAGCTGCAAAAGATCCTGCCGCATCTGAAAAGTTGTCTGCTGAAGCCGATATTGCCAAGATAGCGCGTCGCGAAAACTACGCCATCGTCTATTTGGTGGGTGCTGATGAGGGCGGTTTCGATAAGATTATTTTGCCTATTCACGGCGCCGGATTATGGTCCACCCTGTATGGTTTTATCGCACTAGAATCTGACGGTAACACGGTCGCCGGTTTGGGGTTTTATGAACACGGCGAAACCCCTGGACTGGGCGGAGAAGTTGATAATCCTCGCTGGAAAGCGCTTTGGCCAGGCAAGGAAGTATACAGGGACGGCGCTGCCGCCATTGGCTTGATTAAAGGCAGTGTGAACACTGACAGTGCCGACGCACCATGGCAAATAGACGGTTTGTCGGGTGCCACTTTGACCTCGCGCGGTGTTAGTAACCTGGTGCAGTTCTGGCTTGGGGATAGCGGTTTCAGTTTGTTCCTACAAAACCTTAATTCCGGGGAGGCCTGAAATGGCGAATATGAAGGAAAATTTACTCGGGCCAATTTTTAAGGAAAACCCGATTGCGCTGCAAATCCTTGGTATTTGTTCCGCGTTGGCTGTTACATCGTCACTTCAGGTCACTATGGTGATGTGTATCGCGCTTACGCTGGTAACCGCCTTCTCCAACTTGTTTATTTCTTCTATTCGTAAACATATACCGGGCAGCATTCGTATCATTGTGCAAATGATCATTATTGCTTCGCTGGTTATTGTCGTCGATCAGGTATTGAAGGCAGTGGCCTACGGGATCAGCAAGCAATTGTCGGTATTTGTCGGTCTGATTATTACCAACTGTATTGTGATGGGCCGGGCCGAAGCTTTTGCTATGAAAAACCCTCCCGTGGCGAGTTTCGTTGACGGTATCGGCAATGGCCTTGGATATTCTGTGGTATTGATCTCGGTAGCTGTTATCCGCGAGTTGTTTGGTTCCGGTAAATTATTTGGTATTGAAATATTACCGCTTGTTACCGAGGGCGGCTGGTACAACCCGAATGGATTATTGTTATTGCCTCCCAGCGCCTTTTTCCTGATTGGTATGTTTATTTGGGTATTGCGAAGCGTGAAGACGGAGCAGGTAGAAGCGCCTGATTTTAAAATGGCGAAGCACAATGTAGCCGAGGAGGGCGCATAATATGGAACATTATTTGAGCCTGTTTGTCCGTTCCATTTTCATTGAAAATATGGCGCTGGCGTTTTTCCTGGGCATGTGTACTTTTTTGGCGATATCGAAAAAAATCCAGGCAGCAATGGGGCTTGGCATCGCTGTTATTGTCGTCCTGACGATCACGGTCCCGGTCAATAACCTGATTTATAGCTATTTGCTGGCAGATGGTGCTCTGGCCTGGGCCGGTTTGCCAGATATGGACTTGAGCTTTCTCGGGCTGCTGTCCTACATAGGTGTTATCGCCGCAATCGTTCAGATTATGGAGATGTTCCTCGATAAATTCATGCCGGCACTGTACAACGCGCTGGGCGTTTTCTTGCCCCTTATCACGGTGAACTGCGCAATTATGGGTGCTTCATTGTTTATGGTTGAGCGGGATTATAATTTTGGCGAGAGCGTGGTCTATGGCGCAGGAGCCGGTGTCGGATGGGCGTTGGCCATTGTCGCCCTGGCGGGAATTCGCGAGAAACTGAAATATAGCGACGTGCCCGATGGACTGCAGGGACTTGGCATTACCTTCATTATTGTAGGTCTGATGTCTCTGGGTTTTATGTCCTTCGGCGGAATTGATATTTAAGCGGGTACTGATAGATATGGATATAACAATTGTATTCGGTGTGGGCATGTTCACCGCCATCGTCCTGGCGTTGGTGGCTATTATCCTGCTCGCACGGTCACGGTTGGTAAGCACCGGTGATATTTCGATACTGGTTAATGGCGAAAAAACGATTACCGTGCCAGCGGGCGGCAAGTTGTTGCAAACGCTCTCCGACGCAAACTTGTTTTTGGCTTCTGCCTGCGGTGGCGGTGGTACCTGTGCCCAGTGTAAGTGCATTGTGACGGAAGGCGGCGGTTCCATGTTGCCTACCGAAGAGTCGCATTTTACGCGCCGTGATGCCGATGAGGGCTGGCGACTTTCCTGCCAGACGGCTGTAAAGCAGGATATGAAAATAGAGGTTCCCGAAGAAGTCTTTGGTGTGAAGCAGTGGGAATGCACGGTTGAATCAAATGATAATGTGGCTACCTTTATTAAGGAGCTAACGTTGAGACTCCCAGAGGGTGAAAGCGTTAATTTCCAGGCCGGCGGCTATGTTCAGTTGGAGTGTCCGCCGCACCACGTTAACTATTCTGACTTTCAGATTGACGATGAATACCGTGGAGACTGGGAGCACTTTGGCTTCTTTAAACACGAGTCGAATGTGGACGAAACGGTTATTCGCGCCTATTCCATGGCGAACTATCCTGAAGAGCAGGGCATCGTAAAATTCAATATTCGTATCGCAACACCGCCTCCAGGCAGCGAAGGTATTCCTGCCGGGCAGATGTCATCCTGGGTGTTTGGCCTAAAACCAGGCGATAAGGTGAAGGTGTACGGCCCTTTCGGCGAATTTTTTGCCAAAGACACCCAAGCAGAGATGATCTTTATCGGCGGTGGAGCGGGCATGGCTCCTATGCGTTCGCATCTGTTTGACCAGCTAAAGCGTTTGCACTCAAAACGCAAAATATCGTTTTGGTACGGTGCGCGCTCGCTGCGGGAAATGTTCTACCAGGATGAATACGATATGCTGGCTGAAGAAAATGATAACTTTTCCTGGCACGTTGCTTTGTCTGATCCACAATCAGAAGATAACTGGGATGGAATGACAGGGTTTATTCATAATGTACTGTTTGAAGAGTACCTGAAAAACCATCCCGCGCCTGAAGATTGCGAATACTACATGTGTGGGCCGCCTATGATGAATGCGGCGGTTATCCAGATGCTGACTGATCTGGGTGTAGAACCAGAGAATATACTGCTTGATGATTTCGGCGGATAACGAAAAAAGCCACTCTAGCAGGTGGCTTTTTTTTGTCACTGTTGTATTACTTTTATTGTGTTTTGGTTGTGCCGACGAACGAAGTTTGTCCCGCTTGTCCGGGAATACAATGGGCACGCAGTGGAATTTGAGTTATGTGGCCCCAGTGGGCTCCCTGTCGGATGATGAAATAGGCGCAGAGATAGAGCTGCTACTAGAGTCAGTTAACGCAAGCATGTCAACGTATCGGGCAGACTCGGAAATTAGTCTGTTTAATGCCGCAGCTGTCGGAGAGTGGGTGCATGTTTCGCAACCGTTTTTTTCGGTACTGTCCTCAGCGATGTTGATAAATCAGCAGAGCCGGGGTGCCTACGATGTGACACTCGGACCTTTGATAGACCTGTGGGGTTTCGGTGTGCCGATGGGTATGGGTAAGCCACCAGAGCGCGGCGAGATAGAGCAGTTATTGGCGAGCGTCGGTCACGACAAACTTCGCGTGAATTCGGCGAATCATTCGCTTATGAAGACCAGTACCGTACAACTTGATTTTTCATCGATTGCCAAGGGTTATGCGGTGGATCAGATCGCCAATTGGTTGAAGGAGCAACTAATTGATGATTTTTTGGTCGAAGTTGGGGGAGAGCTTCGTTTATCTGGCCATAGCGCCAGAGGGGATACCTGGCGTATAGCGATAGAGCAGCCCGATGGCTCGGGGCGTGTGGCTCAGGCCTTGGCATTGACTGATACGGCGGTGGCGACCTCCGGAGATTACAGAAATTTTTTTGAATTCGAAGGGAAACGATTTTCTCATACCCTTGATCCACACACGGGGTATGCAGTGGAACATGATCTCGTTTCGGTTACCGTGGTACATCCCAGCGCTACACTGGCTGATGGATGGGCCACCGCCCTGACTGCCCTGGGCGCCGAAGTTGCGATAGAAGTGGCAATGGAGCAGGGTTTAGCAGTATATTTTATCAGGCGAGAGGGAGAAGGTTTTATCAGCAGTTATAGCGAGGCTTTCTCACCTTATTTGCAAATGTCGGAAGACGGGGCTTAACGCGATGCTCACGGTTCCTGGAGAGTAGTACACATGGCAACTTTTTTGGTCAGCATATTGGTTATCGGGTTGGTTATCGCTGGGATGGCAATCGGCGTCATCATGGGCAGGCCTCCGATAAAGGGCTCCTGCGGTGGTATGGGCGCACTTGGTATTGATACCGCTTGTGATATCTGTGGCGGTGACCCGCAGCGATGTGACGAAGAGACGCGTGATGACAATACTCCGGTGTCACGGAATGATCTATTTTACTCGGCAGATAAGTAACGCATCACGCGAGAGTCCTTGAAAATCACTAAGCTGTTACATATCCGGGCTCCTCATTGAGTACCGTCAAACCGGCGTTTTCAAATTACGCACTGTTCGTCGGCCTGCGTTACAGTTTCAGCCGGAAACGTAATCGCTTCACATCTCTTATCGCCATGGTATCCATGCTGGGTATGATTCTTGGGGTCGCCAGTTTAATCACCGTACTGTCTGTTATGAACGGCTTTGCAGGTGAGCTACGCGGCCGTATCTTGTCGCTGGTATCACACGGCTATGTGGAACCCATTTCAGGGTCAATGGAAAATTGGCCAGCTCTACGCGAACAGATTCGCAACCACCCGGAGGTCTTGGCCGTTTCTCCTTACATCACTGATAAGGTTATTTTCGGGGGCGCAGGGGCTTTGCGCGGCGCTGTGTTAACGGCGATTGATCCCGAGTTGGAGGTTGATGTCTCGCGGATATCCCAGGCGATGCTTGAAGGCACTATTGACGGTCTAGTAGATCGGCCTTTCAATGTTGTGCTCGGCGCGTCGTTGGCCCGCTCACTTGGTGCGCGTGTGGGCGACCGTATTGAAGCCACTGTCCCGCGATTGACGGTAACGCCATTAGGTGTATTTCCCCGCAGCAAGCGGTTGACCGTATCGGGCATTTTTCAAATTGGTGCGCAGCCAGACACCTATCAAGCCTATGTTTCGCTGGCTACAGGCCAGAAGCTGCTCGGTTCCAAAGGCGCGGTGGATGGGCTGCAAGTCAAAACTAGTGAACTTTTTTCAGCGCCACAGACTATGGCGGAAATCGGCGTTGATCTGCCCGCCAATTATCAGGTGAAGGACTGGAGTCAAACACAGGGTTCATTGTTTCAGGCTGTAAAGATGGAGAAAATCATGGTGAGTTTACTGCTTCTTTGTGTCGTAGCTGTGGCCGCGTTTAATATTGTATCCACGTTGGTTATGTCCGTTGCGGAGAAGCGCCGCGACATCGCTGTCCTGCGCACGATGGGGGCTCAAGCCCGGGGAATTATGGCGATATTTATTGCCCATGGCCTGGGTCTCGCCATGGTGGGAATCTCGCTCGGTCTTTTACTGGGGGTTACTCTGGCTAGCTATATAGCGCCGTTGACGCTTTTTCTTGAAGGGCTTTTTGGAGTGAAATTGTTCGACCCTGCGGTCTATTTTATTAGTGAACTGCCATCGCGTCTGCAAATGCGAGACGTACTAATCGTGGCCTTGGCTTCGCTGTTATTAAGCCTGCTTGCTACACTATATCCGGCATGGCGTGCCTCCCAGGTGGCTCCAGCGGAGGTCTTGCGCTATGAATGAAACCGTACTTGAGTGTGTGTCTTTGGGGCGCACCTACCTCGATGGCGATCGCAGTGTCACCGTGCTAAAAGATATCGATTTTTCTTTGCTGGCCGGTGAGAAAGTTGCGATTGTTGGTGCTTCTGGTTCAGGCAAATCCACGCTGTTGAATTTGCTTGGCGGCCTGGATAACCCCAGCGTTGGAAAAGTACTGGTTCGGGGTCGAGAGTTAGCGGCCTTGCCAGAGAATGAGCTATGTCAGCTACGCAATCAGCAACTGGGATTCGTCTATCAGTTTCATCATTTGCTGCCGGAGTTTGACGCCAGAGAAAATGTAGCCATGCCTCTTTTGATCGCAGGGTTGGCCCGCAAAGATGCATGGAAGAAAGCTTCTGACATGCTTGCGCGAGTTGGCCTTGAACATCGCCAGGAACATCGTCCCGGACAATTATCTGGCGGCGAACGACAGCGAGTCGCCATTGCCCGGGCGCTCGTCACTCGGCCCGCCTGCGTGTTAATGGATGAGCCCACCGGGAATCTTGACCCCCATTCTGCAGCGCAGGTTCTGGAACTGATCGACGAACTACGTCTTGAAAAGGCGTCTTTCATTGTAGTGACGCACGATGCTGCCATCGCCGCGCACATGGACAGAACAATGGAATTACGCGATGCCGGGTTGCGGGAATTAATTCGTGCGTAGTGCGGAAATATTAGGTATTGCCCGGCGCTATACCTTTGCTTTTGGCAAAGGGTATCTTTCCACGTTCCTGTCCATGCTCTCAATGGCCGGATTGGTGCTGGCCATTGCCTTGTTGATTATCGTACTGTCGGTGATGAACGGTTTTGATAAGGAAATGCGTGAACGGATTTTGGGCCTTGTACCACATGTAACTGTTTATTCTCATTTGCCAATCTCACAGTGGCAGGAAAAAGCTGCCACAATTTCCGCCCACCCGGATGTGCGGTCTGTCAGCGCCTTTACACAGTTCGACGCATTACTTATGCGCGGCGCGGACATTGAAACGGCTCGTGTTATAGGGCTGGCAATAGATGAGCGTGGCTCAGAGGCTAACCTGGCTAAACATATACAGCCGCAAGAACTGGCCAACTTCTCCGAAGATCCCAAGGGCATGATTTTAGGAAAGGCAATCGCCGAGAAACTGCGCATTGTTCCCGGAGACAAGGTAACGCTGTTGATTCCTGGTACTGTGCGCTCAGAGCTTGCGCAGGGCGCGCAGTATGAAACTGTGACTCTCAGGGCGACGCTCAACACAGGCACTGAGTTGGACCAAAGTGCCGCGCTTGTGCATCTTGGGCTGGCCGCTAAAGTAGCCGGCCTTGGCGAAGCGGTTAGTGGGCTTAGGGTTAGTACCGGTGATCTATTTGATGTTTCACGCATTGGATGGGAATTGGTCAACAATTTGCCGACAGGCTTTTATGTCACTAACTGGATGATGACTCATGGCAATCTCTATTCGGCGATTCAATTATCGCGGGATCTGATTTCCATATTACTTTTTTCTATTATCGGTGTGGCAGCGTTTAATGTCGTTTCGTCTCTTGTGTTGGTTGTTTTTGACAAGCGCGGCGATATAGCAATCTTGAGGACGCTGGGGATTTCCAGATTTAAGATAGCCAGTATTTTTGTGGCTCAGGGCGCTATGATTGGCTGCGTGGGAGTGGTAGTTGGCAGTAGTCTGGGCATACTGGGAAGCTTGGTTATTACTGATCTGGTTGGGGCGCTTGAGATAATTCTGGATGTTAATTTTTTGAACACTGATGTTTACCCGGTTTCTTTTCTACCCGTGGAAGTGCTTTCAGGGGACATCATATTTGTAAGTGGCACAGCGTTTGCCATGTGCATATTGGCGGCGATTTATCCGGCGCTTCGAGCCTCCCGGCTAGCGCCTGCCAGCGTTCTCAATCAGGAATGAATCTTTTTCCGGCGTCGTTCTTTTCTTTTTCTCCAGCGCGATACCACACGCCAGCGCCACATCATGCTGACAATAAAAAAGCTAAGTGAACCAAAAAATAAACCACAAATGACACAGCCTAAGAGAAGTGGCCGCCAGATAGCGCCGATGCTGTCCCGCAGCCATTGCCAGTTAAGCTCAAATTCCAGTGGCTGCACGGGGACATCGAACATTAGCGCACCAACACTGTAAGCAAGAAAAAACATTGCCGGCATGGTTATCGGGTTGGTGATCCAGACCAGTCCAACTGACAGCGGTAGATTACAGCGCAGCAATAATGCAAGTATCGCCGCCAATACCATCTGCCCCGGTATGGGCATAAATGCCACAAAAAGCCCGACGAAAAAGGCCATCGCGGCTGAATAGCGGTTCACATGCCACAAATTGGGTTCGTAAATCCAGTCGCCGAGTACCCGAAGTAGTTTGATCTCGCGCAAAGCGGCGGGGCTGGGTGCGAATTGTTTGAGCGTTCTCTTTGGCATGGCCTAATCTGGTTAAACTGGATGTGTTCACCGCATTTGTTGTGTGTTTGACTATGCGGTGTGCCTCAAAGCGCCATGTGAATACACCACGTGACGCGTTCTGAACCATTATGCCCTTTATAAACTGGGTTCTCCACATGCGATCAAGGATGATCGGCGCCATTTTGGGTATTCTGCCAGTGGCGTTATTGCAATCTTTACCAGCGCCCTTAGTCCTGTCAATTATTGCCGTGCTCGGCATTTACGGACAAGTTTTTGCGCGCAGGACCATAGCGCTTGTTGCCTCTGGCTTTGCGCTTGGATTTGTCCTCGCTAGCGTCCATGGTTATATTTTTCTGGACACTCGAGTGGACAGTACCTGCGAGATGCAGCCGGTTCGGCTCGAAGGCATTGTGACTTCCTTGCCGCGGTTGCGATCGCTTCGAAGCGACGAGCAGCAACAGCGTTTTGAATTTACGGTGCACGGCATCGAGCCGCAGCGCTGCAGTGGCCCCAGGACGATTCTGTTGTCCTATTACGGAGACGAGTCGATTCAGCCGGGTGACCGCTGGATCTTTGAAAGCGCCCTAAAGCGGGCGTGGGGAACCGCCAACTCCGGATCATTTAATGTGCAAGCCTGGTACGCTCAGAAGGGGTTTGATGGTATAGGGAATGTCAG
>JBALVT010000085.1:0-16776 GCA_036961345.1 Halioglobus sp. | reverse complement strand
GCGTGGGGTTTCAACCGAAGGGGGTATCGAGATGCGGGGAACGCGGGGTAGCCGCCTGGAACTAAAGCTTCCCGCAGGGCGTGGGGTTCCAACCGGCGGGGATATCGAGATCCAGGGAATGCGAGACAGTCGCATGAAACTAAAGTACCCATTAAATCGGCTGTTGAGAAACCGGCAAAAACTCATAGTGGGACTCTGTCATTTGCGCCTGCCATACGCCGAACCGGCCACTGTCCAGATCGTCATAGGCCTGCACAATTGAGTCATTTACCTGCGGGTAAGCGACCTGGTCCCAGGGGCATTCCTCTCTGGAAAAATACTGGCAATCTCGAGATTCCACGCCCGCCAGGCATTCATCAGTATCCACCGTGGCGCGAAAAGCGACATAGACCTGGTTAATAAACGTGATTGTACCCGTCATGTACAACTGCAGTTGCGGCGCCGGGATAAACACGCCCGCCTCTTCATGCAGTTCTCTGGCAGCACCTTCTGCCAAGGTCTCTCCATTTTCCAGAAATCCGCCGGGGATTGACCACAAACCCCGCTGAGGCTCCAACTCACGCTGCACCCAAAGCAGACGTTTTTCGCAGGCTACAAAACAGGTCACCACAACCATCGCGTGGTCGTAATGCTCTTCCTGGCAACGCCCACAGTACCAGTGGTTCCGATGCTGACCACCGACAATATGGCGCTTGAGGCCGGCGCCGCAATCCGGGCAAAAGTTTAAATCTGCCATTCCATCCTCGCCATCACCATGGCGCCGCTCTTAACAAACTTCGAAAAAAAGACCTTAGCACTTTGCTTGCACAAAAGCATTGGCGCTATGCTTAGAGATCGCATTGATAAAACACTGAGTAAATGATGACCGACACCAATTTAACAGTTCAACTCCTGCTTACCGGCAACGAAATTATGAGTGGTGACACGGTGGATTCCAATTCCGCCCTGATCGCACAGCGCCTTGGTGAACTCGCCATTGGCGTCTACCGAAAGGTTACCGTGGGCGATGACGTAGAGCTCCTGCAAAAGGAGCTGGCCGAGATGGCGAACACATCCGACCTGATCATAGTCAATGGCGGACTGGGGCCCACGGTAGACGATCTCACAGCCGAGGTTTTGGCGGCGGTAGCCGGTGTGCCCATTGAAGAACACCCTCAAGCGCTTGCCCACCTGGAGGAGTGGTGCGGCAAACGCAACCTGAGCCTGAATGCCGCCAATTACAAACAAGCCCTGCTGCCCGCCGGGGCCGTGCTTATCGACAACCCCATCGGCAGCGCAGTGGGCTTTGAGCTCACAGTGGGCGACTGCCGGATTATGTGCACCCCCGGAGTACCCAGCGAATTAATCGCCATGATGGATTTCATTGTTGAAGATCTGGAGCAGCGACTGCAACGCCCCTCCCAGAGAAACATCATACGGCTGCAAACCTTCGGACTGGGAGAATCTACCGCCCAGCAAATGATCTCGGACAGCCAGTTTGATTGGCCAGCGGAAGTTGACCTGGGCTTTCGCGCAGGCGCACCGCAGATGGAGATAAAACTGACGATTGACGACGACTCCGCTCGCAAAGCTCAGCAGCAGTGCAAAACACAACTTGAGACCCTGTTTGGCGACCATATCATAGGCGAGGGCGATACCTTATTGGCGCAAAGAGTGCTGGAGCTACTGCGCCAGAACGGCAAAACACTGACAACCGCAGAGTCCTGCACCGGCGGGCTAATCGCCAGTATGTTGACCCGAATCCCCGGCTCTTCCGATGGTTTTCACGGCAGCTTTGTCACCTACAGCAACAATATTAAACAGGCTCTGTTGGGTGTAAGCGCGCAATCACTGGCAACCGAGGGTGCGGTCAGTGAAACGGTAGTAAGGCAAATGGCCCTGGGGGCGATGGCCAAGACGGAGGCCGACTACGCTATCGCCGTATCGGGTATAGCGGGCCCGGATGGCGGCAGCGAGGATAAACCGGTTGGCACTGTGTGGCTTGCCTGGGGCAGCCCCGAAAACATTCAAACCCGCTGCCTCTGCTGGCCCGTGGAACGTACTCTTTTTCAAACAATGGTGGCTGCAGCCGGCCTGGATATGATCAGGCGAACGCTGCTGGGTATTGCAGACGAACCGCGGTATTTTGCCCAGCGCCGCGCCCGCTAAACGCGCTACTGCCCGTCTATAACCAGGTGCTCTTCCTCCGGGGGTACCCTATGCCACACCAGAGAGTGAAACCGGGTGACATCTCCCGTTTGGTCTTTACCGCTTAATACCAGGGTGTGACCATCCAACTCTGCGTGGCGGAGTTGTTCGGTGCCGGGAAAGTTCAAATTCAGACTCTGGGCCACGTAGTGGACAACGTCACCGTCGATTACACGATAACGCCCGGAGTAATGAAAATAACTGTTATAGGCCTCCGCAAGTGCGTCTGCGGAAACAGACCGGGGGCTGGTCCCTTCAGGGAAGCGGCCTCTGTCAGCTCGATTGATTGCGGCACTCATCCAACCGTCGTCGCTGTACATCAACAAACCCTGGGGGTTTTCGCCAAATGGATAACTAAAGTCATCCCGGTTTGAGTAGCCGATAGTCCAGGACTCCAGTTGCCAGGCGCCGACGAGATCTTGTTTTTTTATCATGGTTGTAGTTGCTCAATTGACCACTCGGAATCAGATTGTAAGCGATATTCGAAGCGGTCATGCAATCGGTGAGCGCCGCCCTGCCAAAATTCGATGCGATCCGGCACGATGCGATAACCGCCCCAAAAATCGGGAACGGGGATTTCGTTTCTACCAAATTTGTTCTTCATCGCCTGCACCTGTTCTTGGAGCACCGCGCGGGCAGAAATCGGGCGGCTCTGCCGGGATGCCCAGGCTGCCAGCTGACTCTCTCTGGGGCGCGTCAGAAAGTAGCGGGCCGATTCCACCACGGACATTTTTTCTACGGTGCCGGCAAAAATAACCTGCCGGTCCAGCTGGTTCCATGGGAAATGAACAGACACCCGGGGGTTTGCCGCAATTGCCTGCGCCTTGGCACTGTTATAATTAGTGTAAAAAACCAAGCCCGCCTCAGATACACCCTTGAGCAACACAATACGCTGCCAGGGGGCGCCATGCTCATCGATAGTGGCCAAAATCATTGCAGTGGGATCACTCACACCCCCAGCCACCGCCTGTTCCAGCCACAACTGAAACTGCACGATCGGGCTCTCATCCAGCATGTCACGACTTAGCCCACCGGCCAGATATTCCCGCCTGAAATCCTCGTATTCCACTACAACTCCCTGTTAATCTGCATGCATCGTATAGTATCTGCCAGCCCCGCGGGAGGCAAAACACAGCCATGGATAACATTCCTGCCATCCTGGATGGCCAAATAAATCATCTGGATCAGCTGAGCGACATCCTCAGCGATAGTTTCAGCAATGATCCAATTATGAATTGGGTTATCCCCATGCCGACGCTATATCCGGATTTCTTCAAACTGATCATTGACGGTATCTACCTACCCAAAGGGATCACACACCTCGACGAGAAGGGGCGCGGCGCTAGCTTGTGGCTGCCACCCGATGAACATTTTGAGATGCCCCTGCGACTCGCTCTGATTACCATGATTGCGAAACTCATTCTAAAAAAAGGTTTCGCACCGGTAAAAAACATACGCCAACAGGGAGATTTTTTTGCTCAACATCACCCCAAGGAGCCGCACTACTACCTGCAGTTCATTGGCGCGCGCCAACAACACCAGGGCCAGGGAGTGGGCTCAGCGCTTTTGAAACAGGGCACGCGAATATGTGACGAGGAGCAAATGCCCGCTTATCTTGAAAGTTCAAATTCACTAAATGTGCCGCTGTATCAGCGGCACGGCTTTGAGGTGATACACGAAGGTGCGATTCCAGGCGGCCCCACCGGATCCGGTCCAACCGCCTGGTTCATGTGGAGAGAGCCCAAGCGCTAATTAGTACGGCGGAAACTCGGCGAACAATGCGCGGCCCGCTTCGTGACGCAAAGCGTCCTGTGCTTCGGCATCAGGCTTGCTTTTAAGCCGGGACTGCACGGTGGAGCGCCACACTGACTGCCCTCTCTCCGGGTCTACCATATCAACGATTAACGTGCCTTCAGTGAATTGGCGCACACTAACGTCAGAAACGGTTGGACCACAACGCCAGCAGTTGTAATAGCTCGAGCTGTTGTAACTGCGCACATCGGTTTTTTCCTGGGTGACCAAGTGCCAGGTGAGATACATATCGGCATTGGCATTGTCTGTAACAATTTCAAAGCCCTTCGCGGTCAACTCGTCAGTAAACACTCTGTTGAGACGATTGACATCCATATCGCTGATTAGAACAGCGGCGGCATTCATGCGAGTCACGGGCTGAATAGCGATTTTTTGTACGGCCGAAAAATTAAACTCGGAATCAAAATCCGTGGTGGCTTGAAGGCCCGGGGTTGTGCAACCCGACAATACAAAAGCCGCCATTAGCGCAAGAATTGTCATGGAAGTGGATAATTTCATAGTGCATTTCCTTGTTGTAGTGGCGGCATTATAGTCATTCTGGAGTACTTGGATAGACCGGCGCACGCTGGGCCAGGGCGGGAATTTGTGGAAACGGATAAAAATCCTGCCAATCCAATCCAAAATCATCCGCCAGAGTGCGGCCATAAACCTCTCGATAGGCCGTATCCATATCGGCAAGCACCAATGGCGCGGTTAACTCTCCGTTAAGAACCACCGCTTCCATTAAACCCTCTGTGCGCAAACGTTGCGCGGGCGGCAGGTCATTGCCCGCGGCGAGGGCGCTGAACATTGATCGCCAGCGTTGCTGTATTTCGGCTAACAGCGGACTCATTACAAAACCACTCTTTTATTTAATGATGCCGTTCAGTATTTGTCCAACCCAAGTAGGCGTAACCCGGTGGACAGGTTAATATCTCGCTTGGATATATACCATGGAAACGCCATTGTGATCACCTTAAGACTTTTACTGCCCACGCTTGTTACCTGCGCTGCACTATTCATTGCCCAACCGGCTAGCGCCCGTGAGGGGGGGGCAAAAACCCCCATCATCGATTATCAAAACCGCTTTGTGCCGGCTATAGCACAGCACGGAATGGTGGTCAGCCCGGAAAAGCTGGCCGCCGAAATTGGCACCGAAATTCTGAAAAAAGGCGGAAATGCTGTGGATGCTGCGGTGGCCACAGGCTTTGCCCTGGCGGTGTCTTTTCCTCGAGCGGGCAACCTCGGCGGTGGGGGTTTTATGTTGATTCACCTGGCGCACGAGAACAAACAAACACTAATCGACTACCGGGAAATTGCCCCTGCTGCAGCCGGTAGAGATATGTTTCTGGACGATCAGGGCCAACTGGACAAGCAGCGCGCCTATTTTAGCCACCAGTCTTCCGGCGTTCCAGGTACTGTGGCAGGCATGGTTTATGCGTTGGAAAAATACGGCAGTATGAGCCTGAAGGAAGTATTGAAGCCCGCCATCGCTCTGGCCGAAAAAGGCATGACTGTCACCTATGCACTCAATCATGAAATCGGATCGAGGGCCGAAGGCCTAAGGCGCAATGAAACGGCGAGCAAGTTATTTTTCAAACCCGATGGCAGTCCGTATGACATCGGTGATACCTGGCGACAACCCCAGCTAGCCTGGACCTTGCAGCAGATCGCCAGACACGGATCAGAAGCCTTCTACAGCGGCGCTATAGCCAAACGAATCGTCGCTGATATGGAAGCCAATGAAGGGCTGATTACCGCAGCAGATCTGGCGGCCTACGAGGTGGTCGAGCGACAACCCGTGCGCGGGACCTACCGGGGGTATGAAATAGTATCCACACCTCCGCCTTCTTCCGGGGGCATACACATCATACAAATGCTGAATATTCTGGAGGGCTTTGACCTCAAAAGTATGGGCCACAACAGCGCAGCCTACCTTCACGTTCTCACAGAAAGCATGAAGCTGGCTTATGCAGATCGCAGTCAATACCTGGCTGACCCGGACTTCTATGCCACGCCAACTCAAAAACTTATCGACAAAACCTACGCCGCAAAACAACGCGAGCGCATCGTGCTGGATAAAGCGACAGCCTCGGTGGATATCGCCCCGGGGCGCGACCTTCCCAACGAGAGTTTTGACACCACCCATTACACTGTTGCGGACAAAGATGGCAACGTCGTGAGTAATACCTACACACTCAACTTCAGTTTCGGCTCACACATTGCGGTACCGGGCACGGGCATGCTTTTGAACAACGAGATGTCAGATTTTGCTACCCAACCAGGCCACCCAAACCCCTTTGGTCTGGTGGAGGGTGAGGCCAACCGAATCGAAGGGCACAAACGCCCGCTGTCTTCCATGAGCCCAACCCTGGTACTCCTCGATGGTGAGCCCTGGCTGGCGACAGGCAGCCCGGGGGGCAGCACGATTATCACCTCCGTATTGCAAACACTGCTCAATGCCATGGAATTTGACATGAATATCGCCGCCGCGGCTGCCGGAGCACGCATACACCACCAGTGGCAACCCGACAGTATGATGGTGGAGTCCGGTGTTAGTCCCGACACTCTCAAGCTGTTAAGGGACATGGGCCACAACGTAAAAATTGGCAATCGCACACTCGGACGAACTAATTCTATAATGTTTAATGATGGCTGGTTGTACGGGGCCACCGATACCCGTCGACCCGGCGGTGCGGTGGCAGCCTACTGAAAATTTTTGAATTACTTTGGCAATGCGGCGAACTGAAACAAATGAAAGTGGTCTTCACTAAATGGAGAGACTGACACGTCAGGTTCTACTCTGGGGATGCTTGGTAGGTCTCACGGCTAACTACGTGCAGGCATCAACGCCTGAAGACGATGCTGTGCCCCGTGTCGTTGCCAGCGATAGCGAGGTCTCCGCCTATCAAAAAATCGTCGATGATATGGCATCCCGAATGGGCGCCTACGCGCCAGATCTCCCGGAAAAACTGTTAAGTCTCGGCGCTGCGCTGCAGAAACAGGGCCGCCACAAGGAAGCTATACGGGTTTTTAAGCGCGGCACCCACCTGGCCAGAATCAATAATGGTTTATACAGCGCCGCGCAAATACCTCTTATACAGGGTGAAATTACCAGCTATATCGCCACTGGAGAGTTTTTGGAGGCAGATAACCGCCAACAATATATGCATTCAGTGCAACAGCGGAGCCTGAATAATCCCGATTCCCGCGTTCAGGCACTGATGCAACAAGCGGCCTGGCAACAGAGCGCCTACCAGATGCGTCTGGGCGAGCAGCCCTTTGTACGCCTGCTGAACATGTGGGACCTATACCGGGTGGCCCTGTCAGATATCGCTGACAGAGAGGGCGATACCTCGGTAAACCTACTGCCGCCGCTGGATGGCTTGCTACAGGCACAGTATCTGATATCCGATCACCATAATGCGAGTTCAGCGGCCAGTTCGAGCGCCGATACCAGCTTTGGAACTCGTCAATCACAAAATCGATTCAACGCCTACCGCGCTCGCAGCTATACCCAGGGAAGCTCGGTTATCAGGGCTATTTATGATGTCAGAAAGGCCCAGGTCAAGGATCAGAATTTTGCTGCGGCAGAGTCGCTGGTCATGCTCGGGGATTGGATGCTCTGGCATGGCGACCACGAAGCGGCGTTCAGAGCCTATCGGGAGGCAATGGGGGAACTTGCGCAGCTCGATGATGCCCAACAACAGATAGAGCGGTTATTTGGCCAGCCCGTGGCGCTGCCTACAATTGAAGGGGTTCGATCCCTACCTGAGGAAGTGGCAGTCAACGACAGCGATATTCTGCTAGAATTCACAGTAACAGAGCACGGTAAAGTGACCAACCTTTCACGAGTGGACGTGAAAGAGGAATATGAGAACTCGACCATCAAATTGATGCGCAAATTGCGTTCGACCCCATTTCGGCCGCGGTTTGAATCGATGAACCCGGTCGTGACCGAGAAAATGACACATGCGTATAAAATCAGTCCTTAACAAAATACCGCAAGATAGAGGCATCATTCGACCAGCGGTGACCTGGGCGGGTATAGCCTGCGCCTGTTTAGTGCTAACAGGCTGCCCAAGCGCCAGCAACCCCACCACACCCCAGCCCCCGTCGACTCCCAGTTCCACGCCTTCCGGGCCCTCTGGGGCACCTTCTTCGAGTTCGGGGTCGCCGAGCAGCCCTTCATCGAGCAGTTCCAGTAGCTCGGGCAGCTCTAGTAGCTCGAGCAGTTCCACCAGCTCAGGCAGTCCAGGCAGCTCCAGTAGCTCAAGCGGAGGATCCGCACCGAGCTCCGGCACACCGTCAATGCCCTCGGCCAGCATTCCCGGTCAATCCGGAAATGGTGACATGGGGCAGTTTCCCTCAGGTGAATTCCCCGGCAACAGCGACCAAATGCCGGGTGAAGGCGACGCGGCAGAGGGTGACTCAGGAGCTGCTGGAGAGCCGGGATTTGAAGATACCGCCGGAACCGGTAGCGATGGCACGGGCAGCGAAGGTGAACCCGGGCTCGGCGATGCTGGCGATATTCCCGATATGACTGACGAACCTTCTCTTGAAGATAGCATCGGCGCCTTCGAAGATGCCATGGGTGATAGTGATATCGGCATTCCGGGAGGCTCCCCCGAGGGCCAGCCCACCGGCAACAGCCCTTATGGTATACCCGGCTACCCCGGCGGTGGCGGAACTGAAGAAGGAGAGGGTTCCGGCGGCAACGGTACTCTCACCCCCGCAGAACAGGTCGCTATTCTGGACGCCCAACTAGAGCGCGGCACCGGCGAATTTGACGCCATGATACTGGACGAACAAGCCGCCCAGAGAAGAGCAACACGAGAGCAGGCATCCCGACCGCCAACACCCAGCACGGCCTCAGCGAGCGAAAATTCCGGTAACCCCGAAGGTGGTATGGCAGATTCAGGTGGCTACAGCAGTGGCGGCGGCATGCCTGGCGCCCCCCTTCCCGGCGGCGCTGGCGGTGGCACCAGTAATATTCCTCAAAATAGCGCCAAATATCCGGCTCCAACCGATATCCCATCTGGCACTGACGACGATGTGGTAGCGCGGCAGTTGCGCGAGGCAGCCATGCGCGAGCCCGACCCCGCTATCAGAGAGAAACTGTGGGATGAATATCGCAAGTACAAGGGCATAAGTAGTTGAAACACATAAGCCCGACAATGCGATGGCTAACTCTGCTCGCATTTTGCCTGGTGTTACCTGCCTGCGTGAACCAGACAGTCAAGAGCACATCGGTTCCACAAGTTCAAACGGCCAGCACCCAGACCAGTGAGGCACTTCTGCTGGATGTGGCAATCGCTGTTTTTGACCCGGGTCTTGAGGAATACGAAGAAAAGAAACAAGTCTATCCAGAGGTTCGCAAGGCTGAGGCTCGCTATATGCCCACTCTCCTGTCCGAGGCAATGCAGAACAGCGGCGCCTGGGGTGCAGTGCGGGTTGTGCCGAGCGCCGCGCAGATCACAGACCTCATGGTTCAGGGAAAAATACTCAAGTCTAACGGCGAAGAACTGGTCTTGCAGATAACGGCGACCGATTCGCGCAACTATGTATGGCTGGACAAAAGCTATGAAAGCAACGCGAGCAGTTATGCCTACAAGGCGTCCAGGCGCACCAATCAGGATCCTTTTCAGGCGGTATACCACACCATAGCCAATGACCTGCTTGAAACGCTGGAGACCCTGCAAGATAACGATCGCCAGAACATTCGCCTGGTCTCCGAGTTATTATTCGCCCGCAGTTTTTCAGATGAGGCTTTTGCAGGTTATCTGGCCACCAATCGGCAAGATCGATATTTAATCATGCGCTTGCCGGCCGAGGACGACCCCATGCTGGAGCGCGTACGTGGCATCCGTGAAAGAGACCATCTATTCATAGACACCATGCAGGAGTATCACGGCGACTTTAACGTACAAATGCATGGCCCCTATCAGGAATGGCGCAAACTCAGCTATGAGGAAGCTGTCGCATTACGTGAACTGCGAGCAGAGAGCACTCGCCGGCTGATTGCCGGTGGGGTTGCGGTGCTGGCGGGTATCTATGCAGGCAGCAGCAACGACGCCTCAAGCCGGGCGGCCAGCAATGTCGCCGTCATTGGCGGTGGCTACCTGCTTAAAAGTGGCCTTGAAAAGCGCGGTGAAGCAGAAATTCACGTACAGGCGCTGGAGGAGCTGGGAATGTCTTTGGAAGCAGAGATCACTCCCTCTGTGATTGAACTGGATGATCGCACCATTTTATTAAGTGGCAATGTCGAAGACCAGTACAGCCAGTGGCGCGAACTGCTGGCCGAAATCTACCAGGCTGAAATCGGTGGCCTGGAGCTACCTGAAGAGTCTACTGGTACACTAAGCGCTCCAGACCCTCTCGATGATTGAATAAGCAAGGCCCCGCAACCAGATGTCGTCCCATAACGAGCAAGTCAAGCCCGCCGCTTTTGATGTAGCAACTCCGGCCCCCGAGGCAGTCGCAGTATCCGAGGGAGCTCATCCGCCAGCACAGCGGCCAAGCTGGATTATGCCAACTCTTCTGGGTCTGGGCGTACTGGCGGTCCTGGTAGTTTTCTGGTTGCCCGGACGGGTTGGGCAACAACCGGCACCGGATATCGCCTCCCCGACCACACAAACCGCCGAATCTAATCAGAGCTCCGGGGTGCCTAAAAAAGCAAACCCGCAACCGATTGAGGCGTCACCCTGGTCCGATGCGCAGTTGGCCAAACTGCGTAAAGAAGCACAGGATGCACTGGGTATCTTGCTCGATTCCCAGGAACAGCTCGAGCAGCTAGGTGTGGAGCTGTGGGCCGGGGAACAATTTGAACAAGCCAAAGTATTCGCACAAAGCGGTGACACTCAATATCGCGATCGCTTATTTGTCGAGGCTAAAGCAAGCTATGAGCAAGGCGTGGGTGCCATGCAGGCACTCCTCGATAGCGCCCCCACAGCGCTGGCAAAATTGCTCGAAGAAGCGCGAGAGGCTATTGAGGCTGGTGACCGCGCAGCGGCTGAAGGCGCCCTGCTCATCGCCACAGCGATCGAGCCCGACAACGCACAATTGGCCACGCTCACAACGCGTGCGGCTATGCTGGACCAGGTCATGAAACTACTCACGCAAGCTAAAACAGCTGAAGAAGCTCGCGATCTCGCCAGCGCCCAGATGCTGCTAAACCAGGCTGCTGAAATCGATCCACAGCATCGTCGCGTTCGATCCGAGCTTGATCGAGTTACCGCCGCCTACATAACTCAGCAGTTTAATGAAGCTATGAGCGACGGTTATGTCGCTCTGAATGAGAACCAGTTCAATAGCGCGAAGGCCGCATTCAGAAAAGCGGCAAAGCTAGTATCCGGCTCGCCGGAGGCAGCCAGTGCATTGCAAGAAGTTCAGGTCGCACAGACCGCCTATCGTTTGTCGACTTTACAAAAGCAGGGTAAAGCAGCCCAGGCGAATGAACAGTGGCAAGAAGCGGTGGCAGCCTACGAAGAGGCGCTAAAGATTGACGCAAATATTTCTTTCGCCCAGGAAGGCCTAAAACGCAGTGGCACGCGTGCCAAGCTCGACCAGAAGTTCAGTGCCGCAATTGAAGAGCCGGGACGACTCGCTGACATCGCTGTAGCCGAGGCAACTGAAAACCTGCTGCGTCAAGCGGCGTCCATCACCCCCAGGGGCCCTGTGCTAAGCCGACAAATGGATCAGCTGGAAACACTGCTCACACAAGCCAATACCACCAGATCACTGACATTGACTTCCGATGGTGAAACAGACGTCATCGTTTATAAGGTAGCGCGACTGGGGCAATTCCAGCAGCGCACCCTAACCCTGCGCCCAGGAAAATACACCGCTGTTGGAACGCGCAATGGCTTCCGCGATGTACGGGTTACCTTCAATCTCAGCCACGATAGCACTCTTCCAACAGTGGTAGTCAGCTGCACGGAACAGATCTAGATGACCACCCCTGAACAATCCACAAACGCCGGTATAGCACCCAGCGCTTTTGAGCCACTGACTGACAAAGATCCAGGACCACAACCTGGCGGCAAATCCTGGCGCCCGATACCCATCATTACCGGGGTGATTTTTGTGGCAATTATGGCCTTTCTCCTCAGCGCTAAATCGCTTGAGATTAAGGTCGTAGCGGTCAGTGAATCACAAATCGACATCAGCGGCGGTCTATACCTGCCCTTTGGCGGCCGCTACCTGATGCGCAAAGGGGCCTACCAGGTCATTGTCGAGGCGCCGGGTTATTACCCCATGACCAGCGATATTTTGATCAACGCTGAAGACAGTCAGACTCTTGAGCTGACGTTGCAGCCACTACCTGGTCGTATCACTTTTTCCAGCCAGCCACCTGGAGCTGTGATCGCCATAGATGGAGAAGTTCTCGGGCAAACCCCTCTGGAAAACCAATCGGTACCGGCTGGAGATTACACTCTACAATTTGCAGCGGAGCGCTATCTACCTCTGGAGCAACCACTGTCCGTAGCGGGACGTGACTTACAGCAAGGCATCGAAGTTGCCCTGTCGCCAGCATGGGCCAATATCACCATCGACACACACCCCACCGGGGCCAGCATTCTCCTGGGCGAAGAACTCCTTGGTACCAGCCCGGCGGTAGTTGAGGTGTTGCGCGGCGAGCACCAACTCACACTGCAAAAAAATGGATTCGCGGCGCGGCCCATCGAAATCCTGGTCAATGCCGGGGAACACCAGGACCTGGGCACACTGGATTTGACGCCGGCGTCAGGTGTGTTGCAGCTGAGCAGTACCCCGGCGGGCTCCAACGTCACTATCGATGGAGAGTTCAGGGGTAAGACCCCGCTAACGCTGGAGGTAACACCCGACACCAGCCACCGCATTTCAGTGTTTAAACCCGGTTATCGTGCTCATAACAGCACAATAGAATTGGCGGCCGGAGAAAATACCAGCACCGCAGTAACGTTGACCGCGCAGCTAGGTGAAGTTCGCTTTAACATTCAGCCGGGCAATGCCATTTTGCGTATTAACGGTCGACCGCGCGGCAACGGATCTCAAACTCTTTCTCTTCCCGCCTTCGAACAATCAATTGAGGTGGTGCTGGAAGGTTACGCAACAGTCCGCAAAAGAATTACACCCAGAGCCGGATTGCAACAGGTCGTGAACGTCAGCCTGCAAACCGAACGCGAATCCAAATTGGCTCGCATTAAACCTGAAGTGACCACCGCACTGGGACAAACCCTACTGCTTTTCAATCCAGTGGAACGCGATGGTGATTTCACCATGGGCGCTTCACGACGGGAATCCGGGCGTCGGGCCAACGAGGTATTGCATCCGGTTTCTCTCACCAGAATGTTCTACCTGCAAACCACGGAAGTCACCAACGCCCAGTTTCGTCAATTTATGGCGTCCCACAATTCCGGCCAGATTGAGGGCAACAGCCTTAACCGCGAGCACCAACCTGCGGTTCAAATTAGTTGGCAGCAAGCGGCACAATTTTGTAACTGGCTGAGCAGGCGGGAACGACTGCCACTGTTCTATCAACAAACCAATGGCATCGTAACCGGCTACAACCCCAACGCGACCGGTTACCGACTACCCAGTGAAGCTGAGTGGGCCTGGGCAGCGCGGGTTGACGGCACAAGCCTGAGAAAGTTTCCCTGGGGAGATAAATTCCCGCCCACTGACCCAGTGGAAAATTATGCAGACAACACCTCCGGCTATGTCACCGGCGTTATACTCAACGGCTACAACGATGGCCATGTGGTAACGGCCACGGTGGCCTCCTACGCCCCAAACCACAATAGACTGTACGATGTTGGCGGTAACGTGGCAGAGTGGGTACACGATGTATACACCATCCCACCGGCCAATGGAGGCACAAAAACCGACCCACTGGGCGCGCAAAGCGGTGACAACTATGTTGTTCGTGGCGCCAGCTGGACGCAAAGTAAAATTTCTGAATTGCGCTTGTCGCACCGTGACTATGGGCAGGCAGGCAGGGATGACCTTGGATTTCGACTGGCACGATACGCAGAGTAGATTATGAACACAGCCGGCCTAAAAAAATGTAAAAATGTGATCGCCGCTCTGGGGTTGGCCTTTTGCGCCGGTGTTGCCAATGGCCAACCAGACACTACACAAGAAGATTCCAATATACCGCCGCCTGGCGAGCCCAGTGACGTTGAGCGCCAGGCCACACCGAAAACCGAAGCCACTCCCGTACCCGTACCCGTACCCGAAACCTTACCGGTACCCGACCAATCACCTTTTGATTACCGCTCCTCGGAAGAAATATCCGAAGATCGATCTGTATCATTTCCCGTGGATATATAGGACACAATCATGAAAAACAAGATGTCTTCCGAGTTCATCTTCCAGATCTTTGCCCTGCTCATCGCCATCATTGTGGTGCACGGAGCCTATGTGGGAATCATCAGGCCCAGTGCCGACGCACAACTGCAGCAACAAATTGAATTGCAGGCCGCCGGTGAAGACTTTATACCAGAGCGATCTCTGGCGGTGGTCATTCGAGACTTTGAACAGGAAGCCTGTTTCATTCTGTTGATATGGGCGCTGGCAATCATGGCGTATAAAGGACGGCAAACGTTAAACGAACAAGAGTTGCTAAACCGCCGTCTGCTGGATATACCCGATGGCACCAGTGTGCTACCGGAGGATGCAAGAGAATACAGCCGGTCGCTGGAGGCACTGCCGATTGACGAACAAGATTATTTACTGCCGCGAACACTACTTTCGGCACTGCAACGGTTTGCGACTACAGGCAGTATTCAGGCTGTATCGGACACGATAAAGGAGCAGTGTGAAATGGAATCGGACCGACTGGATTCCGAGCTGTCCATGGTGCGTTACATCGCCTGGGCCATTCCCTCTATTGGATTTATAGGCACGGTGCGAGGTATCGGTGATGCGCTTGGCCAGGCCTACAAGGCGGTAGAAGGCGATATATCCGGTGTGACGGTCAGCCTCGGCGTAGCCTTTAACAGCACCTTTGTGGCACTGGTGCTGAGTATTATCATAATGTTTTGCCTACACCAGCTACAGCTAACCCAGGAAAGACTGGTGCTGGATTGCCAGCGTCAATCAGACAAGCGTTTGCTAAGATTCCTGGTGGCCCATTAATATGGCCGTCGCATTTCTGGATATCAACGACAGCAACCTGCAGCTGTGGCACGCCGACAAACAATGGCAAAGCCCTGGCTATGCGCTTTTGGATGGCAACTCATACACATTCGGAAATTCCGCACGAGGAGCAGCCAGGCTTCGCCCGCGTCAAATCAATACCCGGTTCTGGTGGCAGCTCAATACCCAGGCACTGCAACCGGCCCT
The DNA here is from genome assembly GCA_036961345.1 of Halioglobus sp. Taxonomy (GTDB): domain Bacteria; phylum Pseudomonadota; class Gammaproteobacteria; order Pseudomonadales; family Halieaceae; genus JBALVT01. The sequence continues at coordinate 1,470 of JBALVT010000085.1, read as the reverse complement.
GGGACCTGCCCGCCACACCGCCGACCTGGTGCACGCCCATCTGCTGGATATCCATAAGGCAGGCGGCCAACCTGAAGAAATACTACTGGCGGTGTCGAGCAGCATTGGCCGCGATCAACTGGCGCTGATTCTGGGCATTATTGAGCAGTGTCCCTTCAATGCTGTTGGCCTGGTAAATCGCAGTGTCGCACTGGCCAGTCTCTATGGAGGCCCGGGCAAGCTATTCCATCTGGAGATTCAGCTACATCAAACCATCATCTCGGAATTGCTTGAAGCCAATGGCCAGGTTGAATTGCAGCGCACCATCCCAATCCCCGGCTGCGGGCTGTTGCAGCTACAGGAACGGCTGGTCGAACTTATCGCCGCTGCCTTTATCCGCCAAACACGATTTGACCCCAGGCGCAAAGCTGAAACTGAACAGCTACTGTACGATGCCCTGCCAACAGCTCTGATGGAATTGCAAAGTGCGGCGGAAACCAATCTCGAGGTAAATGGTTACCGCGCGCGAATTGTTCGGGATGAGCTGGTGGCTGCAGGTGATCGACTGTTTAGCAGTTCAGCTGACGCCATGGGCATTCTCACCCCCGCCGACAGGGTGATCCTCGACCCCCTGGCCAATCTCTTGCCAGGATTACAGCAAAACATTCCACAAACGGAGTTTCTTGGCCATGACGCCCTGCCAAGCGCTCTGAATCTGCAGCTCGAAAATCTCGTACAGCGCAATGAAACACTTAACTTTATTACGGCGCTGCCAAGTTCGTCGCAACAAATTGCGCCGCTGCGTAACGACAACATCCCTGAGCAAGAAGCGCCCGCGCCAGTCGTTAAAAGTACCTCACCGGCGCCAACACATTTGCTGCACGGCGCCACTGCGCAATCGATTGAGCCGTCGGGCGTGCCGATAGACGCGACTCTGGAGCTATTTGGTGTGGACGGGCGCTGGCTTCTGCGCGGTGAGTTAGGCAAGAATGTATTGGTTAACGGGCTGGAATACCATAGCGGATCCACTCTCAACGCTGGCGATACCATAACCTCAGGCAGCGGCACCACGGCTGTGCTCATTGCAGTAGTAAGCTGAGAGGCCATAAGCCATGGCCAGACAAAAAAGAGCGTTCACCACATTCAACCTGAGTTTTCTGGATATCATGTCCTGCGGCTTTGGCGCTGTGGTGCTGGTCTTTTTGATTATGAACCACTCCATAGAGCGCGAGTCCGAGGACCTCAATCGCGATTTGTTATCAGAGGTCGACCTACTTGACGAAGATGTTCGCGAGGGCAAACTGGGGCTGGTCAAGTTACGAAATACGCTTTCAGACATCGATTTACAAATGGTGGAAGCGCAGGGCCGTGCCACAAGAATTACCGAAGATATGAGCCAGTACGAAGCGTTGATCAAAGACCTCGAGCGCGACGGTTACACGGACACCTCAGATATTGATGAACTCAAGGCAGAAATATTATCGCTTGAGG
>JBALVT010000084.1:0-17294 GCA_036961345.1 Halioglobus sp. | reverse complement strand
CGTTGTGCCGATGCTCCGGGGCGGTGGCATGTATGAGACTGGTGCCGGTGGATCAGCCCCCAAACATGTACAGCAAATTCTGGAAGAGAATCATTTGCGTTGGGACTCGCTGGGTGAATTTATGGCTCTTGGTGTATCACTGGAAGACATGGGCATTAAAAACGATAATCCTGGTGCGAAAATTCTGGCTAAAACCCTGGATTTGGCAACCGGAAAGTTATTGGAAAATAACAAATCACCCTCTCGAAAAACCGGTGAGCTGGACAATCGCGGAAGTCATTTTTATCTGGGAATGTACTGGGCACAAGTACTGGCGGAGCAGACTGAAAATGCTGAGTTGGCTGCTAAGTTTGCACCGATAGCAAAGGCTATGGCAGACAACGAAGAGAAAATCATTGGCGAGTTGGGTGCTTGTCAGGGTGGGCCGGCCGCGATTGATGGTTATTATCACGCCAAGCGAGAGGACGTAAAGAAAGTTATGCGCCCCAGCGCGACCCTGAATGATATTCTCGCCACTGCTACAAGCTAACGGGCACATAAGCCTGCGCTGTTTTTGAGTTCTATATTCAGAAACAGGCAGGCTGATTCTTTTACTTGAACGCTATTTAAGCTACTCGCCAAACTGTTAAGCTATCCGCGACAACAAATAGGCATAGCCAGCAATGACCCAAGAGCTTAAAACAAAGCGCGTTACAATCCGTGTTGCCCTGGTTACAGTATTTGCTGTAGCCACTGCACTCATCGCGGTTCTGGCGTTGGGGCTTCAATACTACTTTGGCAATGCTCTGGCGCGTGATGCGGCCAGCGATCTCTACGAAAGTTCAGCTGCAGGAGCGGCCAGGCAGTTAATTGACGTTAGTGCCCAGACCACCAACATGGTGAATTTGCTGGCGCAACACCCACTGTTGGAAAATGCGTCTGCTTCGGAGGAACAACGACAGCTCTTTGCGACGGTTCTGCGACAAAACTTGTTGTTCTATGGCGTTTATGTCGGCTCCCAGGACGGCAATTTCCATGAGTTGATCTATCTGGATAACGGTCAGGATGCGCGCGAGGGCCTGAAGGCCATGCCCGAAGATAGTTGGGTGGCTGTTACTGTTTCGGGGCAAAGCGAAAACAGGCTCCGGCGTTACGATTACTACTCTGAAAATTTTGAATTGCGTGCCAGTAGATCCGAGCCCACCCGCTTTGATGTCACCACGCGACCCTGGTATCGCGCTGCACAAAATTCTGACAAAGCGCAGACCACCCAAATTTATAAGTTCTCTCAGCTACAAGCTTATGGCCAAACCAGTTCACGCGCTGTGCCTGCATCAACCACAGTTGTCGGTATTGATATGACCCTGACAGGAATTTCAGGGTACCTGCAGGATCAACTGTCCGAAAGCCCCGCAACCTCTTTTGTTTTCGATTCTACCGGGCTGGTTTTTGCCAGTTCTTTGCGGGCAAAAGAGCAAGAAACTTTGGTGTCTGTACCCAGTACCCGGTTAATTGATTTAGCCAATGATCAGTCGCTGCAACGAAAAATGATTGATATTTCTTTCGTTGATGGCCCGTACTTTGCCTATGTTACTCCGCTCCTTGAGGACAATGGAGCGCAAAAGTATTTTGGTATTCTCGTGCCCCGGAAGGCCGTAGTAGGCCCTTTGATGACCAAGGTTCGATTGTCTATAGGCATTACGGCGGCGTTTTTGTTCATGCTGCTGCCATTGTCCTGGTTTTTTGCCAGCCCGATTGTTCGTCCGATCAGGCAACTGGCGGCCGAGAATGAGAAGATCCGAGTGCGGGAGTATGACCAGGTCGTCAGGATTGATACGACCATAAAGGAAGTGGATGAGTTATCGGAGTCGATGGTTCGAATGAGTGCCGCCATTGCAGAGCATGAGTTGCAGCAACGGACCTTGATGGACGCGTTCATTCGATTAATTGCGCAGGCCATCGATGACAAGTCGGCGTATACCGGTGGGCATTGTGCCCGGGTCCCGGAATTGGCGTTTATGTTGGCAGAGCATGCATCCGACAGCGAAGAGCAAGCTTTTGAAACTTTTTCCCTGGATACGGAAGATCAGTGGCGCGAGTATCGAATAGCCGCATGGCTACACGACTGCGGTAAGATCACCACGCCGGAGCATATCGTAGACAAAGGCAGTAAGCTTGAGACGATTTATAATCGAATTCATGAGGTTCGAATGCGCTTTGAGGTGTTGTGGCGTGATGCCCAGATACATTACCTGGAGCAGGTTTATGATCACCCGGAGCGCGAAGCCGAACTGCAAAAGGCCCTCGACCAGGCGCGTTCTAAACTGCATGAGGACTTTGACTTTATTGCCCAGTGTAATGTCGGTGGCGAATTTTTTGATGAAAAAAAAGTTTCGCGCCTGTTGGCTATTTCTGGTCAGACCTGGCAGCGGAATTTTGATGATCGCCTCGGACTTTCACCTGTGGAGGAATTGCGTCAGGCCGAGAGTTCCGCTGTTCTACCGGCGACAGAGCAACTGCTTAGTGACAAATCGGAACACCTTATTAAGAGAGAAAATTCTACCCAATACGACCCCGCGCTTGGCATAAAGATGGATGTCCCTGAACATCTGTATAATCTCGGCGAAATTTACAACCTTTGCGTAGGCCGGGGCACCTTGACGAGCGAAGACCGCTTTAAGATTAACGAGCACATGATTAGCACGATTAAGATGCTGGAGGGGCTGCCTTTTCCGCCTGAGCTGGAAAATGTCCCACGTTATGCGTCTACACATCACGAGACAATGAAAGGTTCGGGATATCCGCGTAAGCTACCTGGGCACGAATTGAGTATCCCGGAGAGGATTCTGGCCATCGCCGATGTTTTCGAAGCGCTCACAGCCTCGGACCGACCCTATAAAAAGGCAAAATCGGTGAGCGCTGCGATGGATATCTTGCACAAAATGGTTGTCGAGGATCATTTAGATAGAGACTGCTTTGAATTGTTCGTTCGCAGTGGCGTCTATTTGCGCTATGCGGATCGTTTTTTGGCTCCGGATCAAATCGATACAGTGGATGAACAAAAATATATTTCGTAAACACGATTAACAGGTGTCTGCAGGCTTATGAGAGTAGAAATCGAGAATTACAGAAATCTGACTGCAGGCCATTGTGGCAGCGGCGCCATGCGCAACCTTATTTACCACTATTGCTCGCTGGAACTGGAGGAGGGTGTGATCTTTGGCCTTGGCGCTGGCCTGGATACGGTGTTTTTCAATTATGAGGCGCAGGATCCACCGTTCATGTTGTTCGGTCGCGGTTCCAGTATGGAAGCGGATCTGGCCGATACGCTGGGTCTGGATTACGCCGAACAGACTCAGATAGATAATGATAAAGCCTGGGAGGAAGTGCGCGAGGAAGTTATCGCAGGCCGTCCCACCATGTTATCTGGCGACATCCTCTATCTGGACTATCGAGAATTTAAGGTACATTTCCCCGCTCACCGTTTTGTACTTTTGGGTTTTGATGATGAAAAACAGGAAGTGTATCTGGCCGATCGCACCCGGGAGGAAACTGAGGTGTGCTCAATGGACGCCCTGCGTATGAGTCGAAACCCTCCAGAAGCCATTTCCACTTACAACGCCTGGGGTAAATTTTCGTCGGGTGCGCAGCGCCACAGTTTGCCAGACGCCTGTGGCCTGGCTCTGCGAAAAACAGTGGAGCGTATGCATGGTATAGACCAGTCGCAGCGAGATCTTATGGCGCTCGCCAGTGGCTCCAGCGACGGGCTTCTTGCGGTGGGCCTAAAAGGTCTGCGGACATTCTCTGAACAAATTCAGTTATGGCCGCAGCTCGAGAATGCGGCGAACTATGCCGCTTATGTTGACAATGCAATTATTAAGTACGGCACCGGCGGTGGTTTTTTCAGGGATCACTATGCTGTGTTTATGACCTGGGCTCAGCGTCAGCGGCCCGACCTTGTTAGCACGGTGACCGTCAATCTGGCTATCGAAGCCGCCCAGCGTTGGAATACGCTGTCTCCGACGATGCAGAAACTCGTTGAAACCCCTGCAGATGCACAGCTGTGGGAGAGTGCACATGAGCAAGTCATGGATATTTACGAAACAGAATATTCTCTGTTTGGTCACCTGGCCGATACCGTATTGAGGGCGGGGTGAGCTGTGCTATGAGGGAAGAGGCCCCGATTGATTTACATATACCTGGCCTGGAACATTCTTTGGCAATGTTCGTGCATGGGCAGCAGGACAAATTTGTCTCCCGGCAAATTCGTGAACAGGGCATCTGGGAGCCCTATGAAACCTCGTTGGTTCTGCAATTGTTACACCCAGGGTCGGTTTTTGTTGATGTGGGCGCTAACCTGGGATATTTCTCGGTAGTTGCGGCCAGTCTCGTCGGGGACGCTGGGAAGGTGGTAGCGTTCGAACCGGATCCGGCGAACTTCGAATTGCTTCGCGCCAGCAGCGATTTAAACCACTTTGGCTCGCGTATACAGGCGGTTCAAGCGGGTTTGTCTGACCGGGCCAGTGACGGTCGCTTATACCTCAGTCAGGATAATATGGGCGATCATCAAATCTACGCAGGGGAGGGTGACCGCGAAAGCCTGCCGATTGAATTGCTCAATGGGACAGACTTTCTAATACCCTTGACTCCACAGATTGATTTACTAAAAGTGGACACGCAGGGTTCGGAGTACCAGGTGATGACCGGGCTTATGCCGCTGTTAAAAGAACAGGCAATTGCGCCGCGCATCATCATTGAGCTAACGCCATTTTCACTGCGCGAATCCGGGGCGAGCGGAAGGATGCTCATCGAGTTATTAGCTTCACTGGATCTTCCTCTCTGGATTATCGACCATGTAGAACACGAGTTGGTGGAGAGCACGGCCCATGAACTGGCCAAGTGGTGTGACGATGTCGATGCCAGTACAGGCGATCAGGGTTTTATGAATATTCTGGTGGGTGAGATGTGACCCCAGGGGATTGTGCCGCCTGGGCGATTTTCCCGACATCATGCGTCGCTCTGGGGCCTAGTTAGCTGTTATGATGCGGTCTTTCAAAATTTATGCACTGCCAATCGACAATGAATGATTTTCTTCGGTTTTTACAAAATCGTAATTCCGCTCCAAGGCTCGTCTCTCCCGCACCCGATCAGACGCAGATGGCAGAGATTTTCAAAGCGGCTTTGCGAGTTCCGGACCACGCCTGGCTTCAACCCTGGCGGTTTTTATGCATAACAGGCGACCGCCGCTCTGATTTTGGCGAGGTATTGGCGCAAAGTCTTGCATTGCGCAACCCGGCAGCCGATGAAGCAGCGTGTACAAAAGCGCGCAATGCACCGCTGCGTGCTCCGCTTATCGTCGTGGTTGTTGCCCGCTTGTCAGATCACCCCAAGGTTCCACATTCGGAGCAACGATTGTCTTCCGGTTGTGCAGCGCAGGCCGTATTGCTCGCCTGTGAGTCCATGGGTTTTGCCGGAGTTTGGCGTACTGGTGATGCGGCTTTTGACCGCAATGTAATGACCCGATTGGGTTTGTCCCCAGAAGAGGAAATTACCGCATTTCTATATCTGGGAACGCGTGATGGTAAAGCTAAAAACCTTCCTAAACTCGACCAGGACAATTTTGTAAGCGCCTGGTAAATCACATCGATAAAATCGCTAAAAGGACCACGATCATGGCCCCTGCCTATGAGACTTTGGAACTGTCTGTTGCCGACCATGTTGCAACGGTGAATTTAAACCGCCCCGATAAGGCAAACTCCATGAGTGCCACCATGTGGAGCGACCTACAGTCTTGTTTCGAATGGCTGGATAAAGAACCCAGTGTTAGGGCTGTGGTACTGGCAGGTAATGGCAAACATTTTTGCGCGGGTCTGGATTTGGCTATGTTCAGTAATCTTGCGGGCACATCATCTGATCCGGCTCGTCGTGCAGAATATACCCGTACAATGCTACTTACTTTGCAGGACAACCTGAGCGCCATCGAAAAATGTCGAAAGCCTGTTCTGGCAGCTATTCACAATACCTGCATCGGCGGCGGAGTGGATATGACCTGTTGCGCCGACATGCGCTATGGTACCGAGGATGCTCATTTTTCCATCAAGGAAATTGATCTGGGCATGACAGCAGACGTGGGTACCTTGCAGCGCCTGCCAAAAATTATTGCCGACGGCGTGGTGCGCGAATTGGCCTACACCGGACGAACAATGAGCGCACAGGAGGCCCGTGAAGAGGGCTTTTTGAATCGAGTTTTTGCCGACAAGAAAACCATGATGGATGAGGTAATGGCTATCGCTCGCAACATAGCGTCCAAATCTCCCCTGGCGATACGCGGCACTAAGGAAATGTTACTTTATTCTCGCGACCATACGGTAAAAGACGGGCTGGACCATATTGCGACCTGGAATGCTGGTATGATGAGCAGCGCCGATTTACAAGAGGGTATGCAGGCGCAAATGGAAAAACGCGCGGCGATCTACGAAGACTAATGTCTGCTTCTTACTGACACATTTACTGGAGAAATTGAATGTCCCTGATGGCTCGGCTAAATAGGCCGTGGTTGCACTTTATTGTTTTGGGTATTGCCCTGTTCAAACTGCAGGCTGTGCTCTTTCCTGAACCGAAACCCGTTATCGGCCCTCTAAATGAAGCGCGTCTGGAAGCACTTCAGCAACAGTGGTTTTCCAGTGCAGGCCGCTTGCCCACTGAGTCACAAAAGGCGCGAATAATAGCCGCCGAGCTCGATCGGGACATGCTTTTCCAACGTGCGCTGGAGCTAAATCTGCATTTGTATGACACTGTGGTTTACCAACGATTGGTGCGCAACATGAACTTTCTGCAAATGGGAGAGGGTAAGACTGAGGGAGAGTTATACAAACAAGCCCTGGATATGCGTCTGCATTTGGGAGACGAGGTGGTCAAAAGACGATTGATTCAGATCATGGAGCAATTGCTGCTCGCCAGTAATCCGCCAGCAACGCCCACACAAACACTAATAGAAACCGAGTTCGCAGCCAGAAAAGATGAATTGCGACGGCCGCCCCGGTATTCCATCGAGCATATATATTTCGCTCGCGAGCGCGAAGGAGACGTTGAGTCGGTTATTGAGACAATTGCGTCGGAGCAACTTAATGCCCAGGATGCGAGACGTATGAGCTCACCCTTCCTTCCGGGCTACGTATTCACTCGGCAGACACCCGATCAATTGGCCAGGCATTTTGGGGCCAGCTTTGTGGCGAATCTCGAAAAAGCAGTTCCTGTCGCGCAGCAGTGGTTGGGACCAATACAATCCACCTATGGTTTGCACTATGTTTGGATTTCAGACATTGAAGAGGCGCGGGAGGCGCAGTTGGAGGAGGTTCGCCTGCAACTGACCCGTGATCTTGAGTCCCGGGCAAGAACCGAGGCATTGCAAAGTTCCACAGAGGCCCTGCGCGATGACTATGAGGTGGTGTTATGAAACTACTGCGATTAACAATAGCGACAATTTTGGTGCTGACGTTTACGCAGTCAGCCTTTGCCCATCGTTTTGCGCCGTCATTGTTAAAGTTTGTGGAAACGTCTCAAGCACACTTTAATGTCGTGTGGAAAACACCAACGCAGGGAACCAGCAGTATCCCGTTGCGTCCGGTCTGGCCCAGCAGCTGTGAGGTGATCAGCCAGAGTCCTGTGCAAGCCGAGGGAACCGGGAGTGTCTCAAGCTGGCAATTGGGCTGCATGGAATTGGGCGAGCAAGGGCTGGTGGGTCAGGTGCTGGGTGTGACAGGGCTAAGCGCAAATCAGGCGTCAGCGATGGTTATGTTAAGTCTACTGGATGGCCGTGCTTATCAGGAGGTTTTAAACGCTGAGAAACCGGAGTATCTGGTACCCGCCGAGCCCGGACAGGGTCAGGTGATGTCAGATTACTCCGTACTGGGCGCCGAACATATCTGGAGCGGCATCGATCACTTAATGTTTGTGTTTGGGCTGTTGCTGCTGGTTGGCGGCGGATCCCGTTTGTTTTGGACCATCACTGCTTTCACGCTTGGCCACAGTATTACACTTTCGCTTGTCACCCTGGGTTTTTTCGATTTTCCCGTGGCCCTGGTGGAGTTTGCTATTGCTCTGAGTATATTTGTGCTGGCACTGGATTTGGCTCGGCCCGATAAAAGGGGTTTGTTTCGTCGTCACCCCTGGTGGTTGGCCGCCGGATTTGGGCTGTTACATGGCATGGGGTTTGCCGGAGCCTTGGCCGAAGCGGGCCTGCCACAGGATAACGTGCCACTAGCGCTGCTGTTTTTTAACGTGGGCATAGAGGTGGGGCAGATCGCATTTATTGGCATAATACTTGGCATATGGTTTTTGATCAGGCGGCCGCTTGGAAATGTATGGCAAGAGCGTCTGTTACCCATACCCGTATATATATTGGGAGCAATGTCCGCCATGTGGTGTATTGAGCGTGCAGTAGAAGTTGTGAGCTAAATAACAACTGACGATTAAGGTTTGCTGTTGTCCTATCAAGATCGATATAAGAGCCCATGGCCAGTCGATTGAACCTCTCTTTCAGGGCAGTCGTATCGTTTGTCTCGAGCGCGATTTGCGGTACACTGACTTTAAGTGTAGAGGAAGCAGGCTGCTGGGGGGTAGTGAAGTGGGGCGAGATGTGGTGCCAGTAAATGGTGTTCTCCGTTTTTTCGGTGCGTCATGTTTTTGCGCCGGTTTACTTGTGCTACCTGGCCAGGCTGTTTCTCAGTCGACCCAAGAAGAATCACCGCATGGCGAAAAAACCATCGAGGTAGCCGGCGAATCATCCATTACTGAAACCGCCGTTGAGCCCGAAGTTGCCCCCGCTGAGACATCCTCGACTTCCCCGGAAGTGTATTATCCCGGCAGTGAGACCAAACTGACCACAGAGCAAATCGAAGAGTCCCTCGGTCGGGAACAAGATGAGCAGGGCCGCTGGGTCGACACCAGCCATGAATACATCGGTACGAAAGCCGATGACCTTGCTATCTATCTAGATCGCTTTTTTGGCAGTCCCATTGATGACCTTGAATCTGCGGACAGCACGATTCGTTTTGTTACCCGCTATGAATGGGATGATGACGATGGTTCGGACATGAAGTTCCGACTGCGGGGCAACGTTCATTTACCGCGCATCAACGACAAGCTCTCTCTTGTTTTTAACAGTGAAGAAGATGATTTTCGCGGCCCGAACGGATCTCAAAGGGAGAGTGACGAAAACCAGGTAGGCCTGCAGCTTAAAGCCCGAGAGGGTAAACGGTCTCGCTTTGACCTCACCTTGAGTGTCAGCAGCGACCTCAACCTAAAGCCGGGCGCTCGCTACCGGTATAAGAGTGATCTTTCCGACTGGGGCCGTTTCCGGTATACCGCCAGAGTGGATTACAGTGACAAAAATCGATTTCGACAGCGTCACTCTGTTGATCTGGACTATTTGACGGGTGAAACCTCATTGCTGCGCTGGTCCAATAAGTTGGAACACGGCCAGGTCAGTGAAGGTATTGAATGGGGAAGCGCTGTCTCCTGGCGTTATGGTTACAGTGTCGACTCAGCAGTGGCTGTTATTGTGGGCGCTGCTGGTAAAACTGAGCCGGACGTTCCCGGTTTTGTGTTAGATGACCTTGCATTTGAAGGGCAGGAGCTGGACCAAAGCTCGCTGGTGACCAATTACGGTATTGTCTTGAAATTCCGCAACAGGCTCTATAAAGACTGGCTCTACGTAGAGTTTGAACCCGGGTATACCCACCGTAAGCGCTATCACTTTGAGGATCGCCACAGCGCGTTCTATGGGCGCGTCAATTTGGAAATCTATTTCAACCGGGGTAGAGAGAGCAAGCGCAAGGACAAACCAGACCCCAGTACTCAAACTACTCTTACCCCAGAGGCTGTGTAGACTCTATGGGTTTCCCGGCCACTCCAGGGATTCAATAAAGGGGTGAAAGGCCAGGCCTATGCCCTCCTTGATATTATTTTCATTTTCAAGCATGTTCCGTCTGCGTATATAGCGGCCGCTAGATGACCGCGTGTCGATCGCTTCTGTGGCATCGATTCCCCCGCGACTGATGAACAGGCGCTTTAGTTCCATATCGTAGATGCTGACCTGTAAAGATGCAGCGGAGGCTTGCATGTTCCAGTCAAAATCCGCGGACACACCACTTCCCGGGCCCTGTAAGGAAGGTTTGCGGCTGACACCGTCCCACCGGGCGATGTGCTTTAAGCCACCCGAGAAGGCAATCTGAACCTCCAGGAGGTCGGTGAATACAAAGGCGTCCAGCTTGGACTCCTTTTGCATTTGGTCACGTACGCTGATCATAATTTGCGAAAAAGTTTTCATATTGACCTTGCCACTGGTGGGGTCAACAGGGTTGCCGAAGGCTCGAACGGCGGTGTTCCAATGCTGTTTGAATTGTCTCTGGGGCAAGACTTTATAGCCATTTTCTTTCAGGTATTTGGTAACGTAGCCATCTATTCGCGGTGATTCCTTTTCAAGGTAGGAACGTGACGGTGTACCTAAGTTGATATGAGGGATAACCACGGTCTTGACTTCGTTATCGACCATCAATTCTTCATTTAGCTCATAGACGAAAACGGTGGGATTGTAGGTCGGGGTTCCACTGCAAGCCAGTAAACCTGTAAACAGTGCGGTTAGTGCTGCCAGACGGGTAAAAAGACGCATGATTTTTCCTGATCCGTTATAGTGGTGCGCATGGTAGCAAAAACTCCTTCGTGAATCAGCGTTCGTGACAGTAAATATCCACGCATCCACCACTGGCAGTGGCCCTGATGTCATTCTGATTCATGGGCTTTTTGGTATGGGTAGCAATCTCGGCGCCCTGGCCCGTGTGCTGCAGGACCAATTTACTGTTCACAGTCTGGATCTGCCTAATCACGGAAATTCAGGCTGGGTGGACTCGGTGGATATTCCGGCGATGGCCGCCGCCGTGCTAGCCTGGATGGATCAGCTAAATATGCCAAGTGTTTCGCTGGTGGGCCATTCGCTAGGCGGCAAAGTGGCGATGGAGCTTGCGCTGCAACATTCCCAGCGCATACAAGCGCTTGTAGTAGCAGATATCGCTCCCGTTTTGTATCCGGCGGGCCATGCCAATGAATTTGCAGCGCTTAATGCGGTGGCCCAGGCCAAATGTGGTTCCCGCACAGAAGCCAGACAGATTATGTCGCGGCATGTGCACGAGGACGCCATAGTTCAGTTTTTGGCCAAGAACCTGGGCCGCAGCGAAGATGGGAGCTACGGCTGGAAGTTTAATCTCGACGGAGTTCGGGCCAGCTATGACGCTATTCGGGCGGGCATTGAATCGCGGGAACCGTATGAAAAGCCCGTGCTGTTTATTAAAGGTGGTGATTCGAACTATATTCAGGAATCTCATCGGGCCCGTATTACGCAGCTTTTCCCCGCCGCAGCACTGAAAGTAATACCGGGCTGTGGCCATTGGCTACACGCTCAGCAGCCTCGTCTGTTCAATAACCTGGTAGTACGATTTCTTTCCACGCATTGTTTGACACAGAAGAAGACAAAATGACTGAAGAAGCAACAATCCCCCAGGGGTATAAACACTACCGGGGGGTAAGCCCCGCCGAAGATAATGTCGGGCCATTTTATTATCGGAAAGAGGGCGACGTATTGCATCTGGGCATGCGGGCCGAGGCAAAACATGCCAATGGCATGGGCTCTGTACATGGTGGAGTGCTGCTTTGTTTTGCCGATTACGCTGCCACCATGTTGGCCTTGAGCGGCGTTAAGGAAAACTGCGTGACGATTAGTCTTACCAGTGATTTTCTTGCCGCCGCGCGCATTGGAGACTGGATTGAAGGCTCCGGTGAAGTCATTAAGCGCACAGGCTCCATGACGTTTATCCGCGGCCAGTTGGTAGTGGAAGGCGAGCCTGTCTTGTCGTTTCAAACGGTGCTGCGCCGTTTGAAAAAACCTTCCTAAGTAGGGTATACACAATGTATTTTTCCCTTGGGGAAGTCATAACGGTTTTCGCCCTCGGCGCAATCGCTTTATTTATTTTTGAAGCTATCCGGGTTCGTGAACTGGCGGTGCAGGCGGTTCTGCGCGCGAGTGAAAAGGATGACTTTCAGCTGCTGGACCAAACCGTTCACATTCAGAGGATATCACTGAGTCGCAATGACCAGGGGCGCTGGAGTATCTGGCGGCAATATCGTTTCGACTACAGTTTTGAAGGGGTAGAACGCAGGCAGGGGCATGTAATTATGCTCGGCAAGAAGTTACAAGCCATCGTGGTGAGTGAGAGGGGCCCAACATTGCATTAAAGGCCGAGCCCTTCTCAATAAGGCACTATTTCTTGATTTGTGAATCCAGCATTTTTGCTATTTTTTCTCCAAAAGGCGGTAGAGTTCCAGCCAGCTTTGCCAGGTCAACAAAACCCTGTTGGTAGACTGCACGGGCATGGCTGAATGTACGGAACCCATCGTAACCTCTGTAGTTGCCCATGCCGGAATGCCCCACACCGCCGAAGGGCATGTCATCACAGGCCACGTGCATGGTAACGGCGTTAAGTGATACCCCGCCTGAGATTGTCTCCTGCAGTACCTTATTTTGTTCGGCTTTGTCGTTACCAAAGTGGTACAGGGCCAGGGGCCGTTCTCGTTGGTTGATAAATTCGATGGCGTCGTTAACGTCGTCGTAAGGTTTAATATTCAGCACCGCGCCAAATATTTCATCTTGCATGCAGGCCAGTGAATCATCTGGGTCAACGATCAAATGCAGCGGGATTTTGTGTACATCGCGCGAAGACCAATCCTCACCGTCAGGGCATAGGGCAATTACTCTGGCGCCTTTTTCTTTCGCCTCATCGATATACGCTTTCACCCGGTCAAAATGGCGATCGTTAATACAGGCGACAAAATCCGGGTTATTTTGCACGGTGGGATATTGTTCGCGTATCACTTGCTGGCACTGGGATACGAAAGCTTCCAGACGGCTCTGGGGTACAAAACAGTAATCAGGACTGATACACAGTTGGCCACCGTTCATGGCTTTGCCGGTAATAATACGCTCGGCTGCCAGATTGATGTCATAGTCTTCGCTGATGATCACCGGCGATTTGCCACCGAGTTCCAGAGTAACCGGCACCATGTTTTCAGCGGCCGCGCGCATCACCAGGCGGCCAATGGTGCCGGCGCCGGTAAATATAAGGTGGTCCAGTGGGAGGGCGCTGAATGCAGCACCCACTTCAGGGCCACCGGTAACCACTGCAATTTCAGATTCCTCAAAATACTGGGCGAACAAGGTCTTCATGACGGCGGCCGTATGCGGCGTATATTCCGAGGGTTTTATCATCGCCCGGTTGCCAGCACCGAGAATGTCAGCCAACGGGCTGAAAATCATATTGACCGGGACATTCCAGGGCGTCATAACACCGATAACACCCTTGGGCTGATAGTGTACGTGTGCCTTGGCGCCAAATAAGCCCATGGGCATAGGGGTTGAGCGTCGCTGGGGCTTCATCCACTTCTTGATATTCTTTTTGACAAATTTGAGGCTGCCAACAGAGTTCATTATGTCGGTCATTTGCGTGACATATTTAGAGCGGCAGCCAAAATCCTTGTCTACGGCTTCGCAGATGGAGTTTTGGTTATCGACCAGCAGCGCTATGCAGCGGTCTATTCGATCGATACGGGTCTCCATGGCCACGGGGCCTTCGCGTGTAAAGGCCGTGCGTTGGTTGTCGAGTACTGCGAGCAATTCGGCCGAGGCCGACCCGTCTTTGGTGGAAGCGTTCATGGTGGTTCCTCTTATTCGTTTGTTAGTGGCCGGCGAGAGTTTTAGTGGCATTTTGTCGTGCACTGGCTGTTACGCCTTCCGGCAAAGTAACGTGGATTCCAGCATCCTCCAATAACATGTCGGCGCATTTTTCGCCGATAACGATGGCCGGTGCATTGGTATTGCCTGAGGTCACCGTTGGCATGATAGAGGCGTCGGCGACACGCAGTGATGCAATCCCGTGAACCCGCAATCGCTGGTCTACCACAGCCATGTCATCAGAACCCATTTTGCAGCTACCCACTGGGTGGTAAACCGATTCCGCTTCGTTGCGTATGTACTCGAGGATTTCCTCGTGGGTTTGCACTTCGGCGCCGGGTCGTATTTCGTTCCCTAAGTATCTGGACAGCGCCGGCGCAGCAAACATTCCCCGTACCTTTCTAACGGCTGAAACCATGGCATTGCAGTCGCCTTCGGTAGACAGATATTTTGCTCGAATGTTGGGGTATACGGCGGGGTCTGTAGAGCGAATATGCACACAGCCCCGGCTTTCGGGGCGCAGCAGACATACTGTCGCTGTTGTACCCGGAGCAGTTTTTAGATTTCCTTTGCTGTCTGACTCACTGGCCGCCGGGGCAAAATGAACCTGAGCGTCGGGTGTTTTTTCGGCCTCGTTGGTACGAAAAAACACCCCTGCCTGAGCCGCAGGATGTGTTAACAGCCCTTTACGGGCAAAGAAAAACTTGAGAATGTTTTTTACCATCGATACCGGCTGGGTTTCTTCATAGAAGGTTGTTACACCGTGCAGCCCCTGTTGAATATTTATCGTCAGGTGGTCCTGAAGGTTTTCGCCCACCCCTGGCAGGTGTTTGTGCATTTCAATACCGAGCGGTTCAAGAATATCCTTATTCCCAATGCCTGAAAGTTCCAGTAGCTGCGGTGTGTTTACCACGCCGCCACACAAAATAACCTCTCCTGTGCACTTCGCGGAAATCGTTTCTTTAGTTTTCCCCTTGTTGGAGATGTTGTATTGCACACCAACAGCACGACTTTCTTCAATGAATATTTTGCTGGTAAGCGCACTGGTTACCAACGTGAGGTTGGGACGTTGCTCACACAGTTTGAGGTAGGTGCGCGCGGTACTTGCGCGCAAGCCCTTGCAGACATTTTGTTGGTAGTAACCTGCGCCTTCCTGAGTAGCGCCGTTAAAGTCTGCATTGTAGGGGAGGCCAGTTTGCACGCTAGCCTGTATAAACAGGTCTGCCAGTTCAAGTTTGTCTTTGTTCGCGACGTCTTGCACCCATAGGGGACCGCCATAGCCGTGATATTCATTGCCGCCCTCAGCCTTGTGCTCGGAACGTTTGAAGTAGGGCAGAACCTCTTCGTATGACCAGCCTTCGTTGCCAAGCGAGGCCCAGTGGTCGTAGTCTTCTCGTTGCCCCCTTATGTAAACCATACCGTTTATGGAGCTGGTACCCCCGAGCACTTTGCCTCTTGGCCAGGCCATCTTCCGGCCGTTCATATTGGGCTCCGGATCAGTTTCGTAACACCAGTTAACACCTTCATTCTTCATCGTAAAAGCAAAGCCCAATGGAATGTGGATCATGGGGTTGTAGTCTCTGGGTCCTGCTTCCAACAGCAATACTTTGCGGCTGGCCTCTCTCGAGAGGCGATAAGCCAGGGCGCAACCAGCGGAGCCTGCCCCGACGATAATGTAGTCATAACTTTGCGGTGTAGATGAGGGCATTGCGGTATTTCCTTCTTAAGCTCGGTGTTGCCACCCGAGCGGCGGCAGTTGTGAATCGTTGGACAAATATACAAAAAACGATTATTGTTCAATTGTATTCACGGGTCAAGGCCGATATGACAGCGATAGAAGAGAAACAGTTTAAGTCCGTAGACTACAACGACCCAATGGTCGGACGCATACTCGATGCCGCCGAGCAGTGCATCCATCGCTTTGGTATCCGCCGTACTTCCATGGGCGAGGTCGCGCGGGTAGGAAAGCTGTCACGGGGCTCTATTTATCGTCACTTTGCGGATAAAGATGCTCTGGTGGAGGGTGTTTTCAGGCGGCGGCAGATAGAATTTCTCAATACCGCGGAAGCGGCCCTGGAAAAAGAAACGAGTCTGGTCGATAAAGTGACCTTATCGGTGATGTTGGGCCGCGAAAACATGCATCAGGGGATCTTTGCCAGCCTGGCTGAAACCGAGCCCGAGACGGTTGCTATGATGCTATTGGGCAGCCGCTTTTACTCTCGCAGCGTGGAATTCTGGCCGCCTCACATCGAAATGTCACAGGCGACTGGAGAGATCTCCCGGGACCAGAATCTCGATCTTGCAACGGACTTTGTCATGCGGCTCGCTGTTTCTTTGGTGATGTTCCCGGACATGGGGGCATCGCTGGAATCTGCCGACGAAGTTCGCGATTATTTACAGCGGGCCATCACTGTCGGACTGGGTGACTACTAGCGGGCAAGTCATGGCCGTGCAGTCCCTTACAGCATTTTCGGTTTATTGAGAAGCTACAATTTCGATTTGTTTCTTCGGTTCTCAAACATCTTTTTTTTCCACAGATTCTGTGGATAACTCAGTGGGTAAATTGTTTAATCAGTGCCACAGGGTAGTGATCATCAGTGTCGATACAGATTGGTTAAAATTCGTACAATCACATATTATTGATAAATATCAGTTACTTAGAGAGGTTAGTTAATCCTTTGATTTTAAAGGGAGGGCTAAACCTGTGATTGTTTCAACGCTGCTATGATGTGTGCATAACATTTATCTCAATGCTACGTAAAGTAACTTTATGCTCCCTGCGGGAACATTGTCAGAGGTTCCTTAGGTAACGTTTGAAACGGCTAGTTCTACAACCGCTATTTTTATAGGGTATTTGTAATCGTCAAGTAATATAGTGGATGTTACCTTTTTATTTTTATTTTTGGGCGGTGGGTTTTACCCCTTGAAGATACAGCCGGAAGTACAGGTTTCACGAATTTCTACACAGGATAATTGGGGCAGGGCTGGTTTCAGTTTTAGCCATATCCAGCGCGCGATATTTTCGCTGGTCGGATTTTCAAGCCCGGGTATGTCATTGAGGTAATTGTGGTCCAATTGCTCGTAGAACGGTTTGAAATGGGCTTTAAGTTCAGAAAAGTCCATCACCCAGCCAGCAGGTTCCGGGGCTTCTCCTTCAACACACAGCCGCACATGAAAAGAGTGTCCATGGAGGCGGGCGCATTTATGCCCAGGGGGAACATTGGGGAGACGATGTGCGGCTTCGAAATGAAATTCCTTGTAGATTTCCATACAGGCGGGCACTCCAGAGGGCCGTTTTTTAAGGTGAGGAGGGCGTGTATAAACCCAATTGTTTACCACGCATGGCGACAAGGATTTTACTACTAAAATCAACAGCTTTTAACAGATTCATTTTTTTATAAGTTTTTTATCGAGAGGGTTTGACAGTAAGGAGATTATCTCTATAATGCGCGTTCTCGGTTCGGGGGTGATTAGCTCAGCTGGGAGAGCATCTGCCTTACAAGCAGAGGGTCGGCGGTTCGATCCCGTCATCACC
>JBALVT010000083.1:0-17395 GCA_036961345.1 Halioglobus sp. | reverse complement strand
AACGTCAGATCCAGACCTTCGCGGATACTCCAAATATTGTGGTTAAAAATGGCCCACTCTGTGGTGTCATCACTCAGGTCAGACACTGTGGGTGCGAACAGGGGATTGGGTCCAAGGAAGCCCTGTAAAAAATTGAGGTGCACGAGGCTCAGGACATCGGTTTCTGCGTAAAAAGCACCGACGATGGAGGACCAGTCGTCGCCCTCGTAATTGAACCTGATTTCCTGGGTAAAACTGTCGGTTCCGGAGTCCTGTATAACATTGTTAATCTTATACGGCGATGCGGTAAGCATGAAGGATGAGCGGACGCTTTTCCCCTCAGCGTTGATAAAACTGCTGTTGTCTACGCCGGTGTTTTCGAGGAAGTAATCCTGTTCGCTCGTCACGGTAGTCATGGTCCAGGCATCATTGATAGCCCACTCCATGTGCAGGCTCCAGATCTCAGTGTTTGTTTCGCGAGAGGTCGATGCGGAAGCGGCAGTCTTGCGATCAAAAGGGTCCAGGATGATCAGTTGGCTATCGGCAGGATCGGTGACCCCGATAAATGTTTCCCAGTCAGATAGCACGTCGCCGTATTGTGCGGCAACAGCGGCAGAACCTTCAACCTCGGTTTTATGATCCTCATAACCCAGGGTAGCGCTGAAATTGTCTGTCGGCTCCCATAGAAACCGCAGGCGATACCCGGTGGAATCCAGTTCGCCCCCATCGGGTGCGCGTCCGTCCACAACAGTCTGATTCGGCGGGGCTTTATATTGATTGGAGATATTTTTCACGATAGCGTCGCGTGAGTTGTCGTATATACTGGCGCGAAGCGCAAATTTATCGCCCAGCGGTATATTGCCCCCAATCCGATATTCCTGCAGCCCAAGGTTGCCAAAATTACCCTCGACATAACCGTCGGTCGCTGTTGGGTCCGGTCGCTTGGTATACAGTGAGATGGCACCGGCGGAAACCTCCTTGCCAAACAAGGTGGCTTGCGGGCCCTTCAGCACTTCAATGCGGGAAATGTCCGCCATATTGTTGTAGGCCGCTTCAGTCGAGCCCAGCGGGATGTCGTCCAGGAAGATACCCACAGCTGGCCGAATGGCCGGGGCAAAAGCGTTGTTGCCGACCCCACGGATTTTAATAACGCTGCCAAAACCATCTGCGCTGGGCGTAATGGTCAGACCAGAAGCGATATTGCCCAGGTCGCCAAAGTTACGGGTATTGGATTTATCCAGCATATCCTCGCTAAAGGCGGCCACAGAACTCGGTACGTCTTGTACCGACTGCTCCCGTTTTTGTGCGGTTACAACCACTTCTTCCAGCTGTGCAAATGCGGGAGTAGCGGTGCTCGTAACCAGGGCTACCGATAGTGCGATGCCAGTTCTGGCGAAAGATAGGGGTGCGGGTTTTAACTGCTTCATGTCGGGCCACCTTTTTATAGTCATTAGCGAGGACTCGCCACCCTCTTTGTGGGGCGAAATTACCCGTCAATCTCCATTCCCTGGTGATGTACCGAGTTTGCAGCCTCGCTGAAAGTTTTCAGCCTTATTAGACTAAATCCAGCCCCTCGCCGATTACATGGCTAAAAAGGTCAATATTCCTCACTTTTAGCCATGTTAGATCAACGGTATATCTTATTAGACTTCGGATTCGGTCTTTAGCGTGACTCTTGCTCCAGCCAGGTTCCAAATAGCTTGTACCAGATGGAAAGAACCACCGCGCCAGCAAATAAACCGATAATGCCAGATGCGATCATGCCGCCGATGGCACCAATAAGGATAACAGGCATCGGTATATCCAGACCGCGGCCCATTAACATTGGTTTTAGCAGCGTATCGCTAAAGCCCGCGAGCAGCATCCAGACGGTAAAGATCGTCGCTGTAGTGCCGTCGAATTGAGAGTAAGCCCAGGCGATGATAGGCCCGATTATTATGATGGGTGGCAGTTGTGCGATGGCGAAAAACAGTATTATTGCGCTCCACACCGCCGCCGCAGGAATACCCATGACAAATAGGCCAATGGAACAAAGCAGTGTCTGGATGACCGCTACACCAACGACACCTAACAGTACGCTACGCACTGTCGCCACACACAGTGATGCCCATTCTCCGCCCGGCTTTGGGCCTGCCAGTCGTTCAAAAAAGCGGTGGGCAGCAGCGCCGGAGGATTCTGCATAGGTCATAAATCCGGCCGCAATGAGCAAAGACACCACAAACATTAATACGCCAGCCAGGCCACTGCCGATGGCGGCCAGAATTTTAGCAATCAATGCCTTGATTTGCGGCTGAACCTGCGCGAGTGCGGCTTCCACGTTGCTGTTTGCGAGGGACCATGCGCCGTGTATCTTCTTGCCCACTAGTGGGATTTCGGCAATGTTTTCTGGTGGAGCAGGAATATGCAAGCCACCATCACTGAGACTTGTCGATGCCGCTTTCACTGTCGTCAATAATGACTCTGTGAGCATAAAACATGGAACGACCAGCGCCATGATCATGGCCAGGGCGATTAGGGTGGACGCCAAGCCCCGTTTACCGCCCAGGCGCTGCTCCAGCCAACGGGTTGCGGGGAAAGTGGCAATAGCGATAATGCCACCCCAAATAAGAGGTATTAAAAAGGGCCTGATGATGTCGTAGGTCAAAAAGAGGAGGATAAAGACCAGCGATATACGAAGCGCCGACTCCATCATGTTACGCACAAATAGACGGTCAAAACCAGTGTCGATCTCGTTGCTTTCCATGGGTTTATTTTTCCTTGGTTTACAGATTAATGTTTATGGCCGGATTTACTCGCACTTACGAGGCTAGCCACCACCACTGCCATATAAAAGGTGCCGGAGATGGCTTCCAAATAGACCAAAACTCTAGTGACAGGCCCTGCTGGGCTGATATCGCCATAACCCAGACTCGTCAGGGTGACATAGCTGAAATAGGTGGAAATAGGGAAGTTCTCCGCCCAGTTCTGCTTGACCATACCGTTGAATGCCCCTGGTGATAGTTCCAGCGCCAGCAAATACAATATAGACCAAAGCAGGCCCAATAACAGATAAATCGCCATTGATCCTACGATGATATTACGGTCAATTTTTCCCGAGAAGAGTACTTGCAGGCTGCACCGATAAGCGGCAGCGACGAAGAACAACAGCATCAATATAAGATCCATGATACCCGCATACTGCCAGGCCAAAAATTCGTGAAGCGCGCTCGATATCAGTAGAAGCACTACCAAAGAGCCGACAAAACGGCGCCAGATTACGCCGAAATTCAGACTGCGGTAAGCAATAACAAATGTTGAGAATACGATGCACTGTAGAAATAGGTGAGCAAAACCACCGGGGATTGAATCAATCAATGCCGAAAATACAAGAAGACAAATCAGTGACCCTGTCAGATAGATAAAGTTATTCTGTGTGGTGACTTTCTGCATGTGCGTGCTCAACTATCCTCTGCTATTTTTTGGGTGCCATGATCATTACCGAAGCGGTTAAGCCAAAGCGCAGCTCTACATCCTGCGGGATTTCGTCCAGCGCTATTCGCACAGGTATGCGCTGTGCCAGGCGAATCCATTGGAAAACTGGCTTGATACTCGGCAGTAGATTATAACCAACAGTACCGTCCGAAGGTGCAATGCCCCAGCCAAGTGATTCCACGTGACCGCCAAGGGGGGTGTCCGGGTACGCCATAAGGGTTACGCGCGCGGTGTCGCCCAGGGTTATATCGCCGATTTGGCTTTCCCTGAAATAGCCAAACACCCAAAAGCTGTTACTGTCTACCAAAGCCATTATCGGGTTATTGGCTACCGCCTGCGTACCAACCTGGAAGTTGATGTTGGATACATAGCCATCTACCGAGGCAAACACCTCAGTATAGCTTTGATTAAGATGTGCGCCGCGCAGTTGTTCTACGGCTGCGTCAATATTACTCAGTGATTCGTTGTAACTGGTTTCTCGCCTAATCAAATCTTTTTCGGAGATGGCACCGGAGTCTTTCTGATGAATTTCATTGAGCCTGTCGTATTCAATTTTACGGCCCCTGGAATTAATTTTCTGACGATTCAGGTTTGCTTCTGCTTGTGCGGTGGCGATTTCAAAAGGCTCGCTGTCGATCTGGAAAAGCAGATCACCAGCTTTGACAAACTGATTGTCGACCACCGCAATGTTTTGCACCATACCGGAAACGCGCGGAGACACCTGGATGACATGGCCGCGAACCTGCCCGTCCCGGGTCCACGGGTTTTGTATGTAATCATCCACGGCCTGGAAGACAAAATAGGCAACCGCTGCTATAAGGGTCAGGTTAAACCCGGCTAAACCGATTTTTTTCAATTTTTTCAACAGTTCAAAACCTTATATTTTTAACCACAGGGCATCCAGTAACAAACCGTATGCCGCCATCAGGGCCACAAAAGTACTGGACGGAAACATAATGTAGCGTGATAGCCGCAGTTTATTCAGTACTGTAATGGTAATCCATGCCGCGACAAGAGATACAGCGATAACCGGGAGCAACGGCGAGACGTAAACATCGCCGAGGGCCAATTCATGGGGCACGCTATTCATTTCGATCCTCCCCTGAAAGTTTTTCCGGCTCCAGAGAGTCTCCCCAGTCTGTGCGATTTATCATCTGCTCCATAATCTCCGGCTTGACCACTGGGATGTCTCCGTGCTGGTCCCATCCACCACCAAGCGCCTTATACAGGGCGACGAGGTTATTGGCTATATTACCCTTGGTTTGTGCATAAGTATCTTCTCGCAGAGTCATTTTTTCAACAGTGCTGAGTAAGCGTTGGTAGGTGACAAGGCCGTTGTTGTACTGCGTTGCGGAAATATTAAAGGCACGGATCGATGCCTCTACTGCCGCAAAATTAAATGCTGCCTGCTGTTGAGATAACTCGTAGGCAATCAAGGCGTTACTCACTTCTGCAACGGCCTCCAGAACCTGTTGATTGTAGTTACTTAAACTCTCCTGGAAACGGGCATCCTCTATTCGAACCTGATTCTTGATTCTGTCATATTGAAATATATTCCAGCTGAATCCGGGTCCAATGGCAGCGGTGACTGCGTTGCTGGCACTCAGGGAATTCCCTGTGCGCACCGTATCACTGAGACCGATGCTGCCAAACAAGAAAAATTGTGGGTAAAGATCGGCCTGTCGGGCACCGATCCTGGCGCTCTGAGCTTTTGCCTGAAGCTCCGCAACCTGGAGGTCTGGGCGTCGCCGTATGAGGTCCGGATTGATGCTAGGTTGAATGGGCGGGGCGATGGGAATCAAAGACCGGCTATCATATTCTGCGATAAATGAGTCGTCTTCTTTTGACGTGGTAGCCGCCTGGGCCAATCTTTCATCGTAGCTGGATGCTTGTCTCGTCTCTTTGAGTACTAGCACCGGGGCTATATCTTCTGGCAGTTTTCCCACTAACACCGCAATCGCGTTGGCCGCTTGCAGACGCACAATATTCAAAGCCGGAAGTGCCGCCTGGGTTGCATACAGTTGAGTCTTGGCTTGCTGTACATCCAACTCAGACACGTTTCCCGAATCGTATTGCACCTGAGTCATTTCCACCACACGTTCCTGAATCTCAATATTCTGCCTGGACAGGTAGATCCGTTCTTCCGCCGTTCGGTAGTTAATGTAGTTGCGAGCGATTTCAGCCGTGATCGTGACAAGAACGTCGCGATAGGAGGCAATTGAAGCGTATAGGTTGGCTTCGGATGTCTCAATACCCCGGGCATACTTTCCCCAGATATCCATCTCCCAGCCGACATCCAGTCCGAAGGCCGCAGAGCTAAATGATTTTTCATTTTGATAGAGTTTCGCGGCATTCCCGGAAACTGATTGCTGTTGCGGAAAAATCAATGCATCGCTTATCCCCAATGCAGCGCGAGATTGGACAATGCGCAACCCCGCTGCCTCCAAAGACAGATTTTGTTTTGCGCCCAAAGATATCAACTCATTGAGCACCGGTTCGTTGAACAAAGTCCACCACTGCGAAACCTCGCGACTTTCTATCTCGGATTGCGCCGGTTCCCATTGTTTGGGTAGAGGCATTTCCTGGGGCGCTTCATAATCAGGGCCAAGTACGGTACAGGCAGATAAAAGTAGTGCGATGAAGACACCGTAGTGGTAGCGGAAGTATCTGGGTATTAGCGCTGTGGGATTAAGGTTCATTGTTAAAATTTTGTGTCCTGAAGTTGTTGCCAGTTCAGGCCGACGAGTGACTCTTTGGATTTTTCAATGGTGGACAAAATAGAGGCCTGAAGATTGATATAGAGATAGTACTCTGCCATCTCGTGATCACTATAGAGTGCATCGACGTCTGAGTTGGTTTTTCCCTTCCCGTCGAGAAACTCGCTTAGAATTTCTTCCACGTTCTGCAGTTTTTCCCTCGTTTTATCGAAGGTGTCAATAATCACCTCCGTATTGTCCTCACGAGCGAGTACATCGCACAAACTGGCGGACAGGTCGGCCGCATTTTCGCCAACAGCCGCCTCAATGATTCTATTGTTCGTGAAGTGGTTGTTTGGTCCCGTCAAAACCTTTAGACGCACCAGCAAACTTTCACAGCTGTGATTGAATGCTGTGATTTTGCTGGCGGGGCAATTCGGGAAGTAGTTGTCGTCAATCTTTGATCCCCACATTTCCATTTTTCCGACCAGCGAGGATGCTCCCACAAGACGTGCTTTGTTCAGGCTGCGCTCAAAGTAATTTATTGGCACACCAGCGCGAATGATTTTTGCGCTAAGACGGTAAAAGCGGCGACGGAAATCAACATACAGGCGTTCTGGTTTGCTGGTAAAGGGGAAATGTACACTGATGATAAGTAGCGCACAAACCATATAAAACATCAGTATTATCAGCGCGATCACATCAAAGTGGTAGCTCATGGTATTTTGAATGCCGAGAGTGAACAGGCCCAGCAGGAAAAAAATGGCTACAGGCCCAGCAAATATGAAGAAGCCAATAAAGGAATAAGCGAACAAAAAAAGTGCCAATTGCGTCCAGTGCGTCATTGCCGGCAATAGGAATACATAGGCTGGCACCGCGAATATAAATCCGAAGCTGAATAGTATAAATAGCAATTTTGGCGTTGCGGGCGTGTAGGATACGAGCGGTACTAGCGCGGTACATAGCGTTACAAACATGAAGCCGCCCGGTGGGTTGTAGTTTAACCAGATGGCGGTCGCGAGCCAGAAGGTGACGAAACCACGCAATGCTGTTTTGATGTTTTCCCGATCAAACCAGATGAAGCTAGGGGCAGCACTATTGTATTCACCATGTTCGAAGGTGCCCTGGTTGAAGCGCAGGCTGGATACGGCTCCGGTCAATTGACTCAGCAGTGTTTGTAAGGTGTTGTAGATCTCCGCAGCGCTTGCAATGGCGGCGATAGTCAGGTGTTTTTCTCCGCGCATAGAATCCCGGTCATAAATGGCTGTTATGGGGGGGGAGTGTTCTACCGGGCTATCACCGCTCCAGGTAAGCTGCAGCTGGCTCAACATATTGTCCAGATTCACCAGGACCTCTGCTTGATTGACAATGTGCACGCCAAGATCGTGGGACGGAGTTTGAGAGGATCGCAGCGCGGGAACAAAAATCGATTCGAGCTGTTCATAACAACCCGCTATGGTGTTCCACTCATCCTGATACGCCTGGACTTTATCTGCGTCGCGTTTTACAGCCTGATAATGTGTTCGGAATTCGTCAAGGGCGCTGGTGAGCTTTTCGAGGGTTTCACGTTCCTGTGTTTCACAATCTGTGTCTTTGCGAGACAGTAATCTGCCAGCTTCTGCATAGGCTCTGCTAACGTTTGCTGCCAGGATCTCCAGCATATTTGCTGTTTTTACCGGCCAAAGAAAACTGCCCACGAGACTGTAGATCATAACGCCAAATGCCGTTAGCAAGGTTCGATCAACCCCGTAGATGAACGCCCCCTGAGCATCGCCGCCGTTAAACACCATGAGAATTACAACCATCGTAAGCATGAAGATTGTGCTGTCACCCTGGTAGGCGTTGTACAGATACAGAAGAAAGGTGATTACTAATGAAACTGATACCAGGTACGCGAATCGATCCTGTGGGAATGTTGCAATCAACGATAGCCCTATAATCGCGCCGGCCACAGTGCCCAGGGTGCGCATAAGGCCCTTTTGTAGCGATTCAGATAGCGCCCCGGTTGCCGCTATTAGCATGACAGTGATAGCAGCCGTTTGCGGTTGGGACCATCCCAATGCCATGGGGATCAGGTAGGCGAGGGTCAGACTCAGCGATGTCTTTATCGCATATTTCATCTTCTGCGAGGCAGCCGGACCTTTGGTGTCTGCTTCAGCTGCGCTATCTCGATCTGTGGCGGCGGCGGGCATTGAGCGTCTTTGTTTCCTGGGTGGCATTCTATTATTAGCTGTTATTGCCAGTCAGTTTAGCGGATGCAGATGAATCCGGCTATCTGTGTTAAATTCACGTCAGATATATTGATTCAAGGAGAACCTTATGCGCGCCCGAACAATCATGCTCATCGGTGCCCGGAAACTCTGTGCGCCAGTACTGCTCACGCTACTCAGCTGCGCGGCTATGGCTGTGTCTCAGTCTGAAGTCGATGGGCTGAACGCCCAATGTGAGGCCGCCCGTGCGGAGTCCCTCGCACCTATTCGGGCACAAAGAGTTCAAAGCTGCATCGAGCAGAAAATACGCCAACCAGACCACTGTGAGCGATATTATTCTACCTACGGCAATACTACGGTTCAGGGTAGCAGACGTATCGGTGGAATGTTCTATGACTTGCCGCAGTGCCAGGCCTACCTTGAGGCCCGCGAAGCGTTACAGGCCAGCCGGAGTCGCTAGTTGTGGCCGTCCCAGATACTCAGGCGCAACGCGAGGCGATCGTCGCGCATTATCGTGATTTGATAGCCTCCGGGCTTGGAACGGGAAGTTCAGGCAATCTCTCCACGAGGGTTGATGGGGGTATGTTAATCACGCCCACCGGAATCCTGGCTGAACAGCTCTCACCGGATCAGCTGGTGCATGTATCGCTAGCTGGTGATGTAGCCGAGGGACAATTACGGCCGTCAAGTGAATGGCATATGCATGCTGTTGTTTATCGCGACCGCCCCGAAATTGAGGCTGTTGTGCACTGCCATTCGCGGTATGCGACGATATTGGCCTGTGCGCACAAACCTATTCCCGCTATTCATTACATGATTGCGGTCACGCAAAGTGGTGAGATCCCCGTTGCCCCGTACGCGACTTTTGGTACCAATGCCCTGGCGGAATCTGTAATCGCCGGTTTGGCTGGCCGCCTGGCCAGTTTGTTGGCAAATCACGGACAAATAGCCATAGGGCATAATCTGGAAGAGGCCATGAGAGTCGCGCGCGAGGTGGAGGAATTGGCGAGTATCTATTGGGGTAGCCTCGCGATTGGAGGGGGACGAATCCTGGACAAACAGGAAATGTCTGATGTCCAGGCGGCCTTTACCACGTATGGACAGCAGTCGGACGCCTGATCGTAAGGCGAGTGATTGCTGCGTTTTCAATCTATAGATGCAAAATTTTTGCTCAAGGAACTCATTAGATGAATGAATCATCGATATCAAGAGCCGTCATATTTTTTATGGCTTTATACTGCGCTGCCACGGCGGCACAGGATACGGAACAGGCGGCAGTTGAGCATGTTGAAAACCTTGTGGAACGTTTTGAGAGTGACATTGATCAATGGCGGGCTCTCTCTCGGGAGACAGGCAAAGCCAATGATATGGAAGCTGAGGCACTGCTGTTTCGCCAGGATGATCGCAGTTTTCGTTTGTTGGCCGATGCCGATGCGCTGGCACTGGCTGTTGCAAAACTGCCAGAGGGAAATCAGGTGCGTCTTCAGGTCGAGCAGAAGCTAAGCGATGATCTGGAAAATACCACGGAAACCGTTTTTCTGCGCCTCGCAGTGCTCGATAAGCGCATTGCCAGTCTTGAAGCAGAAATGGAAACGCTCGGCCCCAGCGCCCGGATTTCAACTCAGAATTATCTGCAGGCACTGGAGGCGGTGCGCTTTCAGTATTATGAGGCTTTGATCAATCATTACGAGAGTCGAAAATTACTGGGGCTTGCCTATGAAGAGTCAAAGCGGCGGCTTACAGATATTTTGTATCTTCACGCGGAAGCGTTGGTAGGACAGATAGAGTTGGGTCGTTCGGTGCAGGAGGGTTTGGGCGCAAGACTGGCATTGGATCCGGACAACACCGACCTTACGCAGGCAGTGACAGGATTGGCAACGCGCAAAGATGAAGCACTGGCAAGCTTATCTTCGGCGACGGATTTGCTGGATAGGCTTGAGATTGATACCACCGACTATAGAACGGTATTACTGAAATACAGTTCAAGTGTCTCCATCAGCTTGTTTGGCTCTGGCGCCCTCAGAACCTTGTTCAGCGAATGGTCGGAATCGCTGCGGGCCAGTGTGGTGGAGCACTCGCCGGATTTGGTAGTGCGACTGCTTGTATTTATTCTTGTATTGTTTGCCTTTCGTTTTCTTTCGCGCCTAACCAGACGGGTTGTGCGCGCCAGTTGCGATCGATCCTCTCTGGATTTATCTGTTCTTCTCAAAGATATTCTGGTGTCGGCATCCGGTGGCTCGGTGATGATCCTGGGGATTCTCATGGCACTATCGCAGATAGGAATATCTTTGGGGCCAATGCTTACCGGCTTGGGTGTAGCCGGCTTTATTGTCGGTTTTGCTTTGCAGGATACACTGGGAAACTTTGCCGCCGGTGCGATGATCCTTATTTACAGGCCCTATGATGTCGATGATTTTGTGGAGGTGACAGGGGCGTCAGGACTGGTAAAAAAGATGAATTTGGTCTCAACCACAATCACTACCTTTGACAATCAGACACTGGTCATCCCAAACAGTAAGATTTGGGGAGATGTGATCAAAAATGTGACAGCGCAAAAACTGCGCCGGGTGGATCTGGAATTTGGCATCGGCTACAAAGATGACATAGAAAAAACAGAGAAAATTTTAGCTGATATCGTCGAATCTCATGAGCTGATATTGAGTAAACCAGCGGCCACGATCAAGTTACATACGCTGGGCGAATCGTCGGTAAATTTCATCGTCAGGCCCTGGACCAAAACTGGGGATTACTGGGATGTGTACTGGGATATTACGCGGGAGGTGAAAATGCGTTTTGACCGAGAGGGGATATCAATACCGTTTCCACAACGCGATGTGCACCTTCATAGCAATGTTTCAACTGATTAGTACTCCCAGCCCAGCCCTGTGGTAATGCCATAGTCAAACTGTGCGTCGCTGTCGGCGGCCTTGTTGTCATAAATGCCAAACGCAGTGATGTCCCAGAATAAATCTGTAACAATTTCCCAGCGGAAACTCAAATCGCTGTCTGCTCGCACGCGCCCACTTTCAGTAAAGCTTGGGTAAACTGAGATTCCAAACTTTATATTCAGCTCAGGGGAGTCGAATTTCCACGTTGAATACTCGGTACTTAGGATGCCCTCCACGCTTTCTTGTGTGTCGCCGCCAATAGATTTTTCGGTTAGGGCCTGAGCACCAATTTCTCCCGTCCAGCTTGATTTAAACGAATCGGTAAAATATTTTCCGAGGCCTCCACCAACAGAAAATCGGTAGTCCAGAGCCAGTTCGTCATTGGTTTCATAGCTACCGCTAGAGAAGCGGTAGACGTCTTGCCTGTTTGTCCAGACTTGTCGCGAGAGATCAAGCTTGCTACTTCGCGTTGTGTCATCATCGGTATCGGTGATGTTAAGTCGCGCCGTCAGCGCATTGCGGCTTTTTTCATCTTCATAGCTAATATCTGTATTGAAAGTGGCTTGGCCGAGTGAACTGGCTTTGGTATAGGAATAACCCAGGGCCAGATATATATCGATTCTATCGGTGAAAGATATAGCCACGGGTCGAATTTCGGCGATCTCTAGGTTAGAGACCTTGTGTTCACCATAAACATCGCTGACCGTGATCTCTCCCGGTCGGGTAGATTTGTCAATCTTCCCATAGTAGCGTTTACCTTCTGTCAGCCTGACTTCGTAATTATACAGACTCTCCAGTTTGGCGATCTCCTGCCACTCTACTTTGAGAGTGCCCATGGCATCGGTACTGAATTCCAGCAAGCCGGCGTAGAGATTTTTTACTTCGCCAGTAATTTTGTCACCATTGTAAAATGTAATGATGTCAGTTTTTCTATTGGCGGTGGCGCCGTGACTGAGGCCCGCCGCCAGTACTAGCGTTAGCATGAGTAATAAATGTGCTCGCACGAGCTACCCCCGGGGAGTTATTGGTAGAAACGTTTGGCTTGTTGGCCAATACCGTAGCGTACTGTGTGAATTAGTAAATACCGTATTTCGGTCAACATGCGCAAACTGGCCCGTTGACCTGAACGATTATTCTCTTAGGCGTAGCATTATAGCGGTTCAGTGTTAGACAATGTAGTCTTCGTACCGATGGAAGATATGTTTGAAGCGTTTGCACGGGGTGACTTATGAAACACAATGAAGGGACGTTTGAAGGTGCCGGTGGAACCAGCATTTATTACCAGTATTGGCTGCCTGAAGCGCCGGTTCGAGCTGTGTTTTTGCTGGCCCATGGGGCAGCGGAGCACTGTGCCCGCTATCAACATGTGGCGGAATATTTTGCAGAACATGGGTTTGCAATGGCGGGTTTGGACCATGAAGGGCACGGCCGTTCGGAAGGTACCCGGGGCTATGTCCGCGATTTCGATGATTTTCTCGACACGCTGGGAATTTTTCATGCGCAGATAAATAGAGACTTTGGTGACGTGCCTACGATCTTGCTTGGGCATAGTATGGGTGGATTGATTGGCACCAGCTATTTGTTGGATCATCAGGATGACTTCGCCGCTTGTATATTGTCCGGTCCAGCGATCAAAACTGATCCTGAGCCAGGATGGCTACAGATGACTATTATCCGTGTGCTGTCTGCACTCCTACCGAAGATGGGAGCGCTGCAGTTGGATGCGAACGGTGTATGCCGTGACCCGGAAACGGTGCAGCGCTATCGGGAGGATCCCCTGGTGTTTTCCGGCAAATTATCGGCGCGCCTGGTGTCTGAGTTGTTCAATACTATGGCAAAGGTTCAGGAGGGCGCTAAAAATATAACCTTACCGATGCTAATGCTTCATGGTGAGCAAGATAGCATGGCATCTCCAACAGGCTCCCGTTTTCTTTATGAACAGGTGGGATCCAAGAACAAGGATTTGAAAATTTATCCGGAGCTCTATCACGAAATTTTCAACGAGCCCGAACGGGAACAGGTCTTTAAGGATATGCTCAATTGGCTGGAAGACACGCTCGGGTTTACTGCGTCTCGGTTGTAGCTGGCCACGCGTACTATTTAGCTGACAAAAAGGTCCAATTCCTGGCTGGGTACCCAGCCGGGGAATACCTGTTGAAAGTCATTTTGCTCAAAACGTTTGCGCAGTAGTTCGGCGAGCACAGTGCGGTAGTCTGTTGTAATGTTCAAATCGCCTGAAAAAACCAGATCCTTGGGTGCCAGCCCTGGCCACTCTCCGTAGACCTGGCCGCCGAGAACGCCACCGCCCATTGCCAGCATGAAGCTCCCATAGCCGTGATCACAGCCTGCTGAAGAGTTTTCAAAAGCACGTCGTCCGAATTCCGACATTGTAACGACGGTTATTCTATTCATGTCTGTGCCCATGTCGGTTGCAAATGCATCCAGGGTGTCACTCAGCTCCCTCAGCAGGCCAGGTAAAGCCTGCGCTTCGTTATCATGGTGGTCCCAGCCATTGAGTGCCAGGGAAGCACTGGCAAGCCCCAGGTCGGATCGTATGAGTTGGCCGAGTTGGCGAAAACGTTGGCCAAAATTTGTGTCCGGATATACGGCGCCATTGGCCGGTTCATGTTCTTGGGGGTTGGCTGTGCGCAACTCCGCCATGGCGGCAATCGCTTTGGCCGCTTCTATATCCAGCAGGCTGGTTTTGTTATAGAGCGCCGATAGGGTGTTCTCCAGTGTCTGTTCCTGTGCGCCTCCCAAATCGAGGCCAAAGTCTTCAATGGAACTCATACTGATAGCCGGATAGTCGCCGGCCATTGTGCGCGGTAATGAATCGTGCAGCCCCACCGCGTGAAAAACCGGGTCTTCGCCGGACAGGGCTGCGAGATGGCGATTCAGCCATCCGTCATGGATATTTTGTTCAAAGGCGATACCGCGTTCCATGAGGCTTTGGGAATCGAAATGTGAATGGGAGTCGTTGGTGAGCCCAGTGGCCTGAACTACCGCCAGTTCCCCTTGTGAGAAACGCTGATGTAACTTCGACATTGCCGGGTGCATAGCAAAAAAACCGTCCACGTCCAGAGAGGCATTGACTCCGCTGCCGGGGGTTTGTAGGGCCAGGGTTGGCCGTAAATCATGATAGCTACCTTCGCCCACCGGCGCGACGATGCTCAGACCATCTGCTCCGCCGCCCAGGAATACTGTTACCAATATATTGCCGTTGTTGGCTGTGTTGCCCATTGCCCAGCTAAACCCCGGCTTCAATAGTCCCAGGGTGCCAGCCAATCCTGTACTTTTTAGAAATGTCCTGCGCTTCATATAACCTCCTGTTTTTCTAGCGCATCTGAAAGTAGCGCGACGAGAGTAGGGCAATTGCCACTGTGCGTGCGCTAGGTATCAGATTCCCCTTTATGGGTTTGTTCGGGAGTTTGGAGGGGTAGATATTTTTTCTTATTTTCCTTAATTCATTTTTTTTCAACTTACGATCGATCAGTGCGATAGACATCGCCTGGATAATACCGTTGACGGTATTGGCTCCGTCAAGCATTTCGAGGTAACGCCCCCGGGGGAGGAAATAGGCAGCATCTTTCGCCACGTTCCAACGATTAACCAGTGCTGCGGTATTAGTCCAATACTCGGCCGTATCGGGATATCCATCTGGAGTTTCCCACAGGAAAGGTATCTGCCCCATTTGGTCCAGTTTGTAACGCAGATAATTAGAAGTGTTATCGTCCTGGGTAAGCCCCAATCGCCGATAAACCGAAGTCATCAGATCCACGGGCCGTTTCATTTTGAGTTCTGTGCTGGCCCAAAATTCGTCGCTGTGAAACAAGGTGTGCAATAGCGCTTTTATGTCGCCATCTGTTTCCAGAAATACCTCGGCCATATCGGCAACCAGTGCCTCTGGCGGATTGTCGCTGACGAATCGGCGCGCAAGTTTGGTGCTGATAAAATGCGCTGTGGAAGGATGTATGGCAAGTAGGTCCAGCACCTGCTCGCCGTCGCCAATACCGCCATTTTGAACGGTTTTAATTTTTTGTCCAAGAACCCTTTTTTTGCCGGAGTCGTGCAAACCGGGACGAAATGTAAATTCCAGAGTCTCCTCGTCTATGGTCCATCCGGTAAAAGCGCGCGCCACTGCGACAACATCGGCCTCTGTATAGCCGCCATCAACACCCAGAGTATGTAGTTCGAGCAGTTCACGGGCATAGTTTTCGTTGGGTCCGAATTTGGTGTTTGAGTAGTTGTCCAGATACAGCAGCATGGCAGGGCTGCGGGCGTTTGCGTGCAACAGATCGCGGAATTTACCCAGGGCATTTGGTCTTATTGCTTCTTTATCATCCGATGCCTTGAATACATATACGCGGCCATCAAGAATGTTCATATTGAAGTGATCAGACCAGAACTCGACCATCCGTTCATAGAGCTGTGCTGGGCTGTACAACTGCCTGATCAAGGATGCGCCGACGAATCCCGAAACGGCCTTGGAGACTATTTCCGGGTCGTTGGATTCTGCAATGTCTTTTGGTGAAAACGCCAGTACAGGCTGTTCGAGGATGAGGGCATTGTCTATTACAGACGTGTCGATACTCTCGGGATGTAACTGATTTTCCAGTACGGCGTCCCAACCCATATTTGCAACCAGCGCCACTGTTTCCGGAGTTGGTCCGTAGCTTATCCGGTTGAGAAAGTGCACATCTTCCGGAAGTTTGAATTTATTGCCTTTTGAGGGTGTGGTGTCCATTGGCTGATATCCCCACTACTGTCGCTGTTAGGCTAGGCAGCAGCAGGGGCTATGT
The DNA here is from genome assembly GCA_036961345.1 of Halioglobus sp. Classification (GTDB taxonomy): domain Bacteria; phylum Pseudomonadota; class Gammaproteobacteria; order Pseudomonadales; family Halieaceae; genus JBALVT01. The sequence goes on along the minus strand of JBALVT010000083.1, from coordinate 1,352 downwards.
AAAGTAAAGATGTGTTAAATAGTGTAATAGCAGGCAGGGCTGATTATTTATCCCGCAGACCCTACTCGTCGATACCCCCAATCGGTTGGAACCCCACGCCCTTTTGGGGGTATCGACAAGCAGGGCCTGCTGCCACCGAGTTAGCTGCCCTCAGTAGTTATATCTTCGCAAAGGCGTGGGGTTCCAACTGCGCGGGGGTATAACTACTGAGGGCAGCGGGATGCTCTACAGCCCCCCTTAAGTAACTACTATTCCCACTAAGCGGGTTTTTGGGTGTGTAATTTAAGCCAGAAATAGCCACCCAGACCCGCGATCAATGAGGCCAGCAAGATGCCAGTTTTAGCCATTAACAGGTCCTCGGGAGAGTTCACAAAGCCCAGGTCGGCAATGAATATCGACATGGTAAAGCCAATGCCACCCAGTAAACCAACCCCGAGGACATGCTTCATATTCAGCTCAGGTGGTAGTTCCGCCCACCCCATCTTTACGGTAAACCAGGTGAAAGCCACAATGCCCAGTGGCTTGCCTAACAGCAATCCCACTACTACGCCAAGCGTTACAGGGTGGGCCAGGTATTGGCTAAAACCTGCGAAATCAACGGGAATGCCTGCATTTGCCAAGGCAAAAATTGGAATTACAAGATAGGCAACCGGCAAATGCAGGGCATGTTCGGCACGTTGTGCTGGTGCCTGTACGAGGTGAACGCCGTCGCCAAGTGAAGAAACCAGGGCTCGGAAGTGGTTGTTGTGAATGACGTCCGGGTCAACGGCGATGGATTTCTGCATTTTTAGGGTGATGTCTTTGACCTTATTGACGAAAGTATTTGGCTCAAATTTGGGGCGAATTGGGATTGTGAAGGCGACAATAATGCCGGCAATTGTCGCGTGTATACCACTTGCCAGCATGGCTGCCCATAGGAGAATTCCGACAATGGCATAGGGCAGGGAGTGACGAACACCGCCCAGGCTAAGACTGGCCAGAATCAGGGAAAATGCCGCCGCGTAGGCAAGCGCTTGCATATCAATCGACGCCGTATAAAAGACAGCGATAACGGCGACAGCGCCCAGATCATCGACAATCGCCAGCGCTATCAGGAAGGTTATGAGGCTTTTGGGAATTCTTGGTCCCAGCAAGCTTAGGGCACCGATTGCGAACGCTATATCGGTCGCCATGGGAATTCCCCAGCCATTGGCAGTTGGGCCGCTGGTATTGAAGATGTAGTAGCCCAGTGCGGGGATCACCATACCTCCGATCGCGGCCATGATAGGCAGTAGCGCCTGGCGGGGGGTGGAGAGCTCTCCCACCAACAATTCCCGTTTCAGTTCAAGGCCCATTACCATAAAAAATAGCGC
>JBALVT010000082.1:0-17404 GCA_036961345.1 Halioglobus sp. | reverse complement strand
GGGCGTTCCACATTCTGGAAAATACGACTGCATCCGGCGGTGAATCCGGCAATGAAGTATTCGCTTTTTATCCCCAGGAGATGCTTAAGAATATCGCTTTTAGAAAGGAAGATACGGAACCGGCCACAAAAATGCGATACGGCGTAGATGGGCCGCCGGTAGCATTTTTGGTAGATAAAAATGGTGATGGAAATATTCGTGCCGATGGGGGGGATGAGGCGTATGTCTACTTCGGGCTCAGGCGTGGCGGTCGTAGCATCTTTGCGCTGAATGTCAGTGATCCCCAACAGACGCCCAAGTTACAGTGGAAGATAAGTCCTACCAATGGCGGCGATTTTGATGGGCTTGGGCTGACCTTTTCCAAACCAGTGGTGGGGAAAGTGAGGTTCGGCGGTGGCCTCACAGATGTTGTGATTTTTGCAGGTGGTTATAACGGGGGCTGGAATAAAACATATACCCAGCGAGTGGGTAAGGATTTGGGTACAAGTCCGGATAACGATATCGGCACTGCGATCTATATTGTTAACGCCCGCTCTGGTGAACTTATCTGGAAGGCCACTGGGGGCAACGGCGTCGCGACGGCTAATGTGTTCATGCATCCGGGGCTCGTCGACAGTATCCCTTCAGCGGTTGCTCCGGTGATCAGCCCGAATGGTGTTATCCACCGCTTATATGTGGGGGACAGCGGCGGTGCCGTGTGGCGCGTCGATTTGCCCGAGCTGCACTCGGACCTGCGGGCTAGTAAATGGTTTATTAGCAAGCTGGCGGAACTGGGCAATGACGGCGTGACGGCGGCCTCGGACCGGAGGTTTTTTCATGCCCCCGATATTGTGGAAACCTTCGATGAGAACGGCAGTTTCGAGGGTGTCGTGATTTCCAGCGGTGACAGGGCCCATCCCAATGAAACTGTCGTTAACAACTACCACTTCTATCTGAAAGACCGACTGACCACGAGTGGCGACAGCGCTGTTCGATCGCGTATACCAATTACTGCACACGATACACCAGTGCCGGGTGACCTGCCCGATCAGACATTGTGTGTAACAGGTAGCGAGGCGGAATGTTCGGGCACCTTGCCAAATGGCTGGAAAATACGATTGCAGCGCCCCGGGGAAAAGGGATTGTCTTCAGCGCTAGTTACCGATGGTAACGTGTATTTGACGACGTTTTTTCCCTCGGGATCAAGTGCCGGCTGTGCGCCCAAAGGGGGTGGAGGGCAGGTGTACATTGTCAAATTAGCTAACGGCGCAGCGACCTATGGTACCCGAGTATTTGATCTTGGTCCCGGTATTCCCACCGGCGCGTCTACCCTGGGCCAGTCGATTTTGCTCCCAGGTCCCGGTGTGGTCCCCGGCACGGGTCCCGATATCAAGAGCCCACCCTGCAAGGGTAAATTGTGTTCGATTGCCACAAAAACCATTTACCCGCTTTATTGGCGACAGCCCGGTATAGACGATCTATAGAGGATACTGATATGTCGATCCGAAAGCATGACAAGGCTGGTTTTTCGCTTATTGAATTGATGATCGCGCTGGCGATTGTAGGGATACTAACCGCAATAGCGCTACCGGCCTATCAACAGCAGATAGTGAAAACGCGACGCACTTTAGCCAGGGCGGAGCTTATGGCGGTAGTGGCGAGGCAAGAACAGTATTACATCAACCATAAGCAGTATGCTTCCACCCTCGATTTACTCGGATACGCTGCCAATCCCTTTGCCATGGATGCCGGTGGTAATGATATAGGCGTGTCTGAAGCGGGAAGAATTTACAGAATTGAACTCGAATCTGTCTCACCGTGGTCTTTTAGTGTACGAGCCATCCCGCAGTTAAATCAGCGAAAAGACAAACACTGTGGAACGCTTACGCTCACCTCAACCGGTGTAAAAATGGCGAGCCTTGGAGAGCGCAGGCGCTGCTGGTGAAGGTATTGTTACTCCTCTAGCCCCAATTTTTTTAGGCGATAGCGAAGACTGCGAAAGCTGACTCCCAACAATTTTGCTGTCGCGGTTTTATTCCAGCGAGACTCTTCCAATGCGGCGCTGAGAATATTTCGCTCGATATCCTCCAGGTAACTCTCCAGATCGCCGTAGGCCTCTTCTACTGACCACCCATGTGATGTGTTTGTTCCACTGGTTTTTGTAACCGGTGCGGATTGCTTCGGCGCTGTATTGCCGGAAAATTGCAGGTCTTGCGCTGATATGGGTTCGTCGTCTGAAAGGGCTAAGGCGCGTTCAAGAATATTTTCTAATTCGCGAACGTTACCGGGGAAGCTATATTCACTTAGCGCCTTGAGGGCCGAACTGTCAAGTTTCGCGTTCTCATTACCCTCCGCAGAGGCGATGCGTTGCAGCAGAGCGTTGGCGAGGTCCGGTATATCTTCTGACCGTTCGCGCATGCTTGGCACATCAACGTCGATAACATTAATGCGATAGTACAGATCGTTGCGAAAACGTCCTGCTTCCACTTCGCTCGATAAATTTTTGTGGGTGGCGCTCAGCAGACGTATGTCGGTGGCCTCCTCTTCGTTGGCGCCGACCGGACGCACCGTTTTTTCCTGTATGGCACGCAGCAGCTTAACTTGCATAAGTAGCGGAAGGTCGGCGACCTCATCCAAAAACAGCGTGCCGCCGGCGGCGGCCTGAAACAGGCCGATTTTATCCTGAGTTGCACCGGTAAAGCTGCCTTTCACATGGCCAAACAGCTCACTTTCCATTAACTCCGGAGGAATTGCACCGCAGTTCACGGCCACAAATGCGCCAGTTGATCTCGGCCCATTGTTGTGGATTAGCCGGGCAACTACCTCTTTACCACTGCCTGATTCCCCGCGTATGTGCACCGGTGCCTGGCCCCGGGCAAGCTTGGAAATTTGCATCCTCAAAGTCACAATGGCGGGGGCTGAACCGATCAAGTCGTGATCAACGGCCTCGCTCAGCTTGCTGGTATCGCCGTCCAGTTGCAGTGCCGTATTGACCAGCTTGCGCAGTCCTTCCAGCTCGATCGGTTTACTAATAAAATCGAAGGCGCCTGCTTTTAATGCTGATATCGCGGTTTCGACGCTGCCGTGGGCGGTAATCATAGCCACCGGAATGTGCGGATGCTCCAGCTGAATATATTCTACCAAGGTAATACCGTTGCCATCCGGTAGGCGCATATCAGTGAGGCACAGATCTGGCTGGACTTCCGACACCATGGCTTTTGCATCTGCGAGATTGGCGGCACAGTGAGTCTCCAGCCCCATTCTGCTGAGAGTGATGTCCAGTAGTTCCCGGATATCCGGTTCGTCGTCTACGATTAATACACTTTGTTTTGTCATGATTTCCCTCTATCGGGCTCTCTGGCTCATGGCAATACAGAAACTGCTTTCGCCGTTGTTAGTGGGCAAATAGCTTAGCGTGGCGTTATTAATCTCGCAAAGTTCCTTGCAGAGATACAGCCCCATGCCGCTACCTTCGGTCACGGTGGTAAAAAAAGGTTCAAACAATTTGGCCTGGTCTGCCGGAGGAACCCCTTCGCCGGTATCGATTATCGACACCAGGCAGCGTTGTGAGGTGAAATCCTGCCCGACTTTTATTTTTGCCTGTTCGAGGCCTGTGGCCAGCTTGCTGTGGCGTAGGGCATTGTCCAGTAAATTGCTCATGACCCTCTGCAGGTTCTCCTGATCGAATTCTACTAATAGTTCGCGGTATTCACATTCGATGGTCAGTTCGGCGTGTCGGTTCAGCGACTTCAAATAACCGCGAGAAAACTCCTCAAGCCATGGCGCCAACAGCAGGTATTCCGGTTTGGGCGGTTCTCTCCTGGAGATTTGCATGACGCTTTCGATAATACTATTCATTCGTTCGGATTGATGAACAATGATATCTGCCATTCGTTTGTCGGTAGCGCTGAGCTCTTGAGATTCCTGTAACAGCTGTGCTGCATGGCTAACAGCGCCAAGCGGGTTACGGATTTCGTGCGCGATACTCGCGGTTAGTCGTCCCAGGGAAGTGAGCTTTAAGGACTGGGCGTATTGAGTAACCGGCGTATAGTCCTCAACAAATACCAGGGATTCTTTATTCGCGCTGGGCTGAAGTTCTCTGAAATTGGCAATGACCTGGGGTGAGCCGTCCATTATGTTGAAAGGCTTTGCACGATGCAGACCCGTGTTTTTCCAGTGTTCAAACTGATAGGCCAGTTCCTGGTTGTAGTCAGCCAGTTGGCGGCCTTGGTCCATAGCCACAGGGCGGTCGGGCGCCAGTAAGCCAGACGCTGCCTTGTTCATGACCCGCACTACGCCATCGTCACCGACCAGCAAGATGCCTGTTTGCATGTGTTGAACAATTTGTTCATTTAGCCTTTGCAGGTTATACAGGTCACCGGCACGGTGTCTGGCCAGTTCTTCGGCTCGGCCCAGTCTTAATGCGATAACCTGCACCATTAGGGAAACGCCGAAGATGAGTACTCCCAGCAAGCCTGCTGGGAACAGAGAGTTCACCGAGAGTTCATCCAGCATAATCAGGCGAACGGTGTCCGCCAGGGTCGCCAGTACGCTCAGCGCCGCAATGAGAGTTGCCAGGGTCCGGTTGGCGATTAGCACCGAGCTGGCGGCTACTGTGATTATCAATAAGATGGGCAGGCCGCTGACCATACCCCGGCTGCTATCAGCGAGAAAGGTTATTGCTACGATGTCGATCAGAAAAACGCTAAACAGGAGATTTTGGCTGCGATTCAGCTTGCCAAAAAGAGAGCCCATCAATATCACGTTGGTGCCGAGATAAATCAGCGCTACCGTGGTGTACAGCGCAGGATTCAGCACGCCTACCAGTTGTCTTGTGTTGGGGCTTACCAGCATGATGAGCAGGACTACCGACAGCAGGGACCGGTAACCGACATAAATCCGGAACAAGGCTGTGTTCTGGTTGCTGCTGACCAGGGGGCCTGGCTGTGTAAGTATGGCGGGGCGATTCACGGTCCCGGCGAACCTTCGTTTAACCCTGGAACTGTTTGCGGTTGTCAAATTGCGGGGGTTTTGGCGGATCGAACAATCCGAAGCTCAGTTTGTTTATCCACGACCTCTGCAGGCCGTCAAGCGTGTATACACTTTTAAACTCGCCATTTTTGTCCAGCGACGGGTGTTCTGGGTAATTCATGACCAGAACCTCTATGGCATCTTCGGCCAGGTCATTTAGCCCCAACAGGATATAGCCCTGAGCCATGACCACCAGTCCGTCTGCAGCAGCAGGGGTTCTCTGGAAGTTTTCTACCACGTATCGGCCCCTGTTGGCAGCTGCCATATAGGCGCCGCGTCGGAAATAGTAGTTGGCGACTACGATTTCATGGCGAGCCAGGATGTTACGCAGGTGCACCATTCTAGCCCTGGCATCTGCCGAATAGGGGCTGTCCGGATAACGGGATAATAGCTGCGAAAATTCGGCAAATGCTTCCTTGGCCTGACTGGTATCGCGTTTGGTTTCGTCATTGGGAAGGAAACGGGAAAATATGTCTTCGTTGCCGGTATACGCGGCCAGGCCCTTCATATAATAAGCGTAGTCTACGCTCGGATGCTGTGGGTGCAGGCGTATAAATCGATCAGCGGCTTCGACGGCTGCCTCATGTTCGAATGAACCGTAATGCGCGTAGATTAATTCCAGTTGGGCTTGCTCCGCATATTTACCAAAGGGATAGCGCGATTCCAGCAATTGCAAGCTGCGTACCGCCAGATCGTAATTAGCGCTACCGAGGTAGCGCTGGGCCTCCTCATACATTTGTTGCTCACCGGTGTCGGCTGCCAGCTCAGGCAGTTCATCGTTGTTGGAGCAAGCCAATATCGCGAGGCTCAGCAAGATAACCAGAATGTGTTTCAAAGGTTTCACCAAATAAAGTAACAGCGCCGTGGTATTATAGGCGATTAGAGAACGTCTATGCTGCGCTATTTAACCACACGCGGACTGGCGCATAAACAGGAAATATCATGACTGAGAAAATAGAGCTCAGCGCACAGATTCCAGACTCATTAAACAATGGGCGACTGGACCAGGTGGCGGCTCAACTATTTCCGGATTATTCTCGCTCCCGCTTGCAGGCCTGGATTAAAAAGGGTGAGCTATTGGTGGATGGCGAGTTGAAACGTCCAAGGGATAAAGTATGGGCGGGCGCTGAGCTCACTGTCGCTGCGGTACCTGAGCAAGCAGTTAGTTGGCTGGCCCAGGATATAGGCCTGGACGTGATTTACGAGGATGAGAGCATACTCGTTTTAAACAAACCTGCAGGCCTGGTAGTTCATCCGGCCGCAGGTCACGCCGACGGTACTTTGGTCAACGCCCTGTTGAATCATGCGCCAGACATGGTGAATTTGCCACGTGCGGGAATCGTGCACCGATTGGATATGGATACCAGCGGTATTATGGTGGCGGCTAAAACACTGGCCGCGCACAATCATCTGGTGGATCAATTGCAATCGCGCACGGTGAAACGCCAGTATGTGGCTGTTTGTGTTGGCGCTATGACCGGGGGTGGCACCGTAGACGCGCCAATGAGTCGGCATCCGCGGCAGCGCAAGAAAATGGCGGTGGCCAATGTCGGAGGAAAAAATGCGGTGACCCATTATCGGGTTGTCAAACGATTTGCTCACTATACCCAGATCGCGGTCAACCTGGAGACTGGCAGAACCCACCAGATCCGTGTGCATATGTCGCACAAGCGCTACCCGCTGGTAGGCGACCCATTATATGGCGGGCGCCCCCGTATTCCCAAAGGCGCCTCGGAAGAGCTAATAAACGGCTTGCGAGGTTTTCCTCGCCAGGCACTGCATGCTCAGGAGCTGGGTTTGATCCACCCGCTTTCCCGGGAAATGATGTCTTTCGAATGCCCGATACCCACGGATATTCTTCAATTAATTGATCTATTGGCGCGCGAAGATCCCTTAGGTGGCCGTGACTCCGCGCTATATTGAGCCCGATTGGCCCGCCCCCGAACGTGTGGTGGCGCTGTCCACAACCCGCGCAGGTGGATATAGCCGCGGGGTATATCGAGGCTTAAACCTGGGGCACCACGTGGATGATGACGCCGGTGCCGTTGCGGAAAACCGCCGCTTATTACAATCGGAACTGCCGGCTGGGGCGATTGTTAGCTGGCTCACGCAGATACATGGCAACAAGGTCATTAGTGCCGGGGGAGAGCAAGCTTACCCCTGCGCAGATGGAGCCTGGACAGTGCAGCCCGGTCAAGTTTGCGCCGTGCTTAGTGCAGATTGTCTCCCCGTTCTGCTGTGCGACAAAAATGGTTCTGCAGTAGCGGCTGTTCACGCCGGATGGCGTGGCCTTTTGTCTGGCATACTTGAAACCTCGGTGGCTGCCATGCCGGCCACGCCGGGCGATATGCTGGCCTGGTTGGGGCCTGCAATTGGCCCCACTGCCTTTGAGGTCGGACCGGAAGTCCGTGAGGGTTTTGTCTCAGCTGCAGCCGAAAACTCGCGAGCGCATGTCGATCAGTGTTTTGTTCCCAGTCCACATTTTGATGGCCGCTTTCTGGCCGATTTGTATACTCTGGCCCGTATCAGGCTGGCGGCATGCGGTGTTTCCCGGATTTATGGTGGTGAGTTTTGTACTTTGTCGGATCCTGAGCGCTTCTACTCCTATCGCCGCGATGGGCAAACAGGGCGGATGGCAACCTTGATCTACCTCAAGTCCCAGTAATCTCCCCAGTTGAAATAGGGCTATTTGGCCCCATCTATTGAAGCAGAGACACAAGCAGATACAGAGGATATTACGAGCTCTCTGTGAGCTTTAAGGAGATTGATACCTATGAGAACAGACAAGTTAACCAATCAGTTACAACTCGCTTTGGCGGATGCGCAATCTAGCGCATTGGGTCAGGACAACAACTTTATTGAGCCTGTTCATTTGCTTTCGGCATTGCTGGATCAATCCGGCGGCGCGACCCGACCACTGCTGCAAAAAGCCGGTGTAGATGTGCAGCGCCTCAGTACTGGGTTAAAAACAGCTATTGATACATTGCCAAAGGTGAGCGGTACCGGGGGCGATGTGCATATGTCCAGTGATCTGGGCCGAGTTCTCAATATGACGGATAAAATGGCGCAGCAACGAGGTGACGCCTATATCTCCAGCGAATTAGTATTATTGGCGATGGTGGAAAGTAATACCGCTATGGGAGAGTTATTGAAATCCTGCGGCGCATCTGCACCTGCATTGAATACTGCGATAGAAGAGGTCCGTGGCGGTGAATCGGTGAATGATCCAGAAGCCGAAGAATCGCGTCAGGCGCTGGATAAATACACGATCGATCTTACTGAGCAAGCAGAGCAAGGCAAGCTCGATCCAGTGATTGGCCGCGACGACGAAATCAGGCGAACGATACAGGTATTGCAGCGTCGTACCAAAAATAACCCGGTACTTATTGGTGAGCCCGGTGTGGGTAAAACTGCCATCATTGAAGGGCTGGCGCAGCGGATCATAAACTCGGAAGTACCTGAGGGGCTGCGGGGCAAACGGGTATTGTCTCTTGACCTGGGGTCTTTGTTGGCTGGTGCCAAATTTCGCGGAGAATTTGAGGAGCGCCTAAAGGCGGTGCTTAATGAGTTGTCCAAGCAGGAAGGACGCATCATATTATTTATTGATGAATTACACACCATGGTAGGAGCGGGAAAAGCCGAAGGTTCTTTGGATGCGGGCAATATGCTCAAGCCCGCGCTGGCGCGAGGTGAGTTGCACTGCGTTGGCGCTACCACCCTAAACGAATATCGTCAGTATGTAGAAAAAGATGCAGCTCTGGAGCGTCGCTTCCAAAAGGTACTGGTGGATGAGCCGAATGAGGAAGACACCATAGCCATACTTCGTGGTTTGAAAGAACGCTACGAAGTGCATCATGGTGTGGATATTACTGACAGCGCCATTATTGCGGCGGCAAAATTGTCACAGCGTTATATCACCGATCGTCAGCTACCCGACAAGGCCATAGATCTGATTGACGAGGCTGCCAGTCGTATTCGTATGGAGATTGATTCCAAACCCGAGTCAATGGACAAGCTGGAACGTCGTTTAATACAGCTTAAAATTGAGCGTGAAGCGGTGAAAAAAGACAGTGATCCGGCGGCGAAGAAGCAGTTGGATATTCTCGGAGAGGAAATCGAGAAGGTTGGCCGTGAGTTCTCGGATCTGGAGGAAATCTGGAAGGCCGAGAAAGCCTCTGTGCAAGGCGCAGCGCAAATCAAAAGTGATCTCGAGCAGGTGAAGATGGAACTGGAGTCGGCGCGCCGTGCCGGTGACCTTACCCTGATGTCGGAATTGCAGTATGGGCGAATGCCTGAACTTGAAAAACAACTGCAATTGGCGGATCAGGCACAGGATATAGAACATACGTTGCTGCGCAATAAGGTCACTGATGAGGAAGTGGCTGAAGTTGTTTCACGTTGGACTGGTATTCCAGTTGCCAAGATGCTCGAAGGAGATCGCGAGAAGTTACTCGCAATGGAGGATGCTCTGCATGCCAGGGTAGTCGGCCAGCATGAAGCTGTGGTTGCTGTCTCCAATGCGGTAAGACGCTCGCGGGCCGGTCTGTCTGATCCGAATCGCCCCAATGGTTCTTTCCTGTTTTTGGGGCCGACCGGGGTGGGTAAGACCGAACTTTGCAAAGCGCTGGCGTCATTTTTGTACGATAGCGATCAGGCCATGGTGCGCCTGGATATGTCTGAGTTCATGGAGAAACACTCGGTGGCAAGGCTGATCGGTGCCCCGCCTGGGTACGTGGGATACGAGGAGGGTGGCTACCTGACAGAAGCCGTGCGCAGACGACCCTATTCACTGTTGTTGCTCGATGAAGTTGAAAAAGCGCATCCGGACGTTTTCAATATTCTGCTGCAGGTACTTGAAGATGGGCGCTTGACGGATGGGCAGGGGCGCACCGTTGATTTTCGCAATACGGTTATTGTAATGACCTCCAATCTGGGTTCGGACCTGATTCAGGAGATGGCCGGTGAGGATAATTATGAGCGGATGAAAGCTGCGGTGATGAATGTGGTCGGCACCCATTTCCGTCCGGAATTCATCAATCGGGTGGATGAGTCAGTGGTATTTCATCCATTGCTGCGCGAGCAGATCAGGGGCATTGCTGAAATTCAGCTAGCTTCCTTGAAGGGGCGATTGGCTGAACGGTCTTTAACTCTGGAGATTAGCGATGACTTTATGGAAATGCTGGTATCTACCGGGTTTGATCCGGTATACGGCGCGCGTCCATTAAAACGTGCAATTCAGCAGGAGCTTGAAAACCCTCTGGCACAGGGCATTCTTGCGGGTGATTTTGAGCCCGGAGAAGCCATTGTGGCAAAGATGGAGGAAGGCAGGGCGAGCTTTAGTCAAGATTGAGGATGCTACTAAAAAGGCCCGTTATAGGGCCCTTTTAGTGCTGGCTTGATGGCTATTTATTTGCAATGAACCGCCATTAAATCCCGTGCTTTGTTACTCTCGGTTTCTTTTTCTTCTGCGCTCAAGTAGCGATAATCACCCTGATCATCTCGAATACGCACACGGGCGGTTGATTCCAGGGTGTTCAGGTTATCCTGGGCGCGCTGGCAGAACTCCTCATTTTTCTTCTGTTCAGGTTTGGAGGAGTCTGTTGTTTCGAATTCATTACCTGGTGCTGATTGGGTATCGGCGGGAACAGCTCCTTCCTCGGCGGAGACTTTACGCACCAGGCTGGAACCAGTAGAAACCACCTCGTAGTCGGTACCCTTGGGTGGTGGTCGGTCACTGTGAACCGGGTTGCCGCGGTCATCGTCCCATCTATAGTATGTATTGCCAGCCATTGACGGTCCGCTTATGGCGGCTAGTATTGTAGTAATTAGAGCTATTAAGCTCAGGTGCTTTATCCCTATCACAACGCTCTCCTGGCTGTTATGTCGTCCCCAACGTCAAAAGTACCCTAATTTCGCGCCCTGAAGCAACAACTGAGGTTTGATAGGTATAATTAACGTAATTGTTCCAAGTGGTTGACTCCTCTGGAGTTACTGGCAACAATAGGCGTGTCTTGCAAGTGGAAACGGCTATATCGAGTACCCTCGGTCTCTGGTCCACTGCCCCGATACGATTATTCGGTGTAGCTGTTTGTAAGTCCCGTATTCAACCAGGCTGTATTGGCCAGGTTGAGGGCCAGACACTGCGCTACCCCGCAGGGCGACCGATACACTGTATTGTTGTGATCGAACTACCCTCCCGGTGCGTCCAGAACGTCATCTGTCAGGAGGTGTTCGGGCAGTGTGTCTAGCTATAAGGGGGTGGCGGAGCCATTCGAAAACCTGTTCCGGTTTTCGTTCAGCAACGTCTACACACTTTTATTTTGAATGATTCGGCGAGGGTTACGCGTCGTACGTTTTTAATATCAGGAGATGTGACGTGGAGTTATTATCCGGCGGCGAAATGGTCGCACGCGCTTTAGAAGACGAAGGTGTTGAATTCATCTTCGGTTATCCCGGCGGTACGGTTTTGCATATTTACGATGCCCTGTTCAAGGATTGTAAGGTGCCGCATGTATTGGTCAGGCACGAACAAGCCGCTACCCATGCTGCCGACGGGTACGCCCGGGCAACAGGTAAAACCGGCGTGGTTTTGGTCACTTCCGGCCCGGGCGCTACCAATGCGATTACTGGCATCGCCACTGCCTATATGGATTCAATTCCTATGGTTGTATTTTCCGGCCAGGTTCAAAGCCACCTGATTGGCGAGGATGCATTTCAGGAAACAGATATGATTGGTATCTCCCGTCCTATCGTTAAACACAGCTTCATGGTTCGCAAAGCCAGCGACCTTCCCTTGACCATCAAGAAAGCCTTCCACATCGCCTCAAGTGGGCGCCCTGGTCCGGTTGTGATTGATATACCAAAAGACATTACCCGGCCTGATGAAAAGTTCGAATATCACTATCCAGATTCGGTGAGATTGCGTTCCTATTCGCCCGCACAGCGCGGACATACAGGTCAAATCAAGAAAGCTGCGAAGATGTTGCTAGGGGCCAAGCGTCCTATCATCTATTCCGGCGGTGGCGTGATAATTGGCGAGGCCAGTGAGTTGTTGATCGATTTGGCCAAACAACTAAATTATCCAGTGACCAGCACATTGATGGGGCTGGGTGCCTATCCTGCAACTGACCATCAGTTTCTTGGCATGTTAGGCATGCACGGTTTCTACGAAGCCAATATGGCAATGCACAATAGTGATGTCATCCTGGCCGTCGGTGCACGGTTTGATGATCGGGTGACCAATACGGTCGATAAATTTTGTCCCGGTGCCAAAGTTATTCATATTGATATTGATCCAACGTCAATATCCAAAACTGTTGCCGCAGATATTCCGATTGTTGGCCCTGTTGCGCCTGTTTTGACCGATCTTTTGGCGCAGATTCAGTTGTTGCGCCAAAAAGACGCAGAGCAGCCTGATGCCGGCGCGCTGTCGCGATGGTGGGAGCAAATTAATGAGTGGCGTGATAGTCACGGGCTGTGGACAGGTCAGCGTTATACGCCGGGCGCGAGCATCATGCCGCAACAGGTCATCGAGAGCCTTTATAAAGCCACCAATGGCGATGCCTATGTGACCTCCGATGTCGGGCAGCACCAGATGTTTGCGGCCCAGTATTACAAGTTTGACAAGCCCAGGCGCTGGATCAATTCCGGTGGCCTGGGCACCATGGGCTTTGGACTGCCCGCGGCTATGGGGGTGCAGCTGGCTTTTCCTGACATGAATGTTGCCTGTGTCACAGGGGAGGGCAGTATCCAGATGAATATTCAGGAGCTTTCGACCTGTAAACAATACAACACGCCGGTGAAAATCATCAACCTTCGTAACAATTACCTGGGTATGGTCAAGCAGTGGCAGGATATGCAGTATGAGGGGCGCTATGCAATGAGTACTTACGAGGACTCTTTGCCTGATTTTGTTAAGTTGGCTGAATCGTTCGGCCATGTCGGTATGCAGATAGACAAACTCGAAGATCTGGATGCCAAAATGGAAGAAGCCTTTGCCATGAAAGACAAATTGGTATTCCTTGATATCCACATTGACCCTATGGAGCATGTTTATCCCATGCATATAGCGCCTGACGGATCGATGAAAGATATGTGGCTTAGCAAAAATGAGAGGACCTGACATGAGACGTATAATTTCTATTTTGATGGAGAATGAAGCCGGTGCGCTGTCTCGTGTTGTTGGTTTGTTTGCCCAGCGTGGCTACAACATCGAAACGTTGAATGTCGCCCCTACTGAGGATGCGACTTTATCGCGATTAACCTTAACGACCGCTGGCGATGATCGAACAATCGAACAGATTACCAAGCAGTTAAACAAGTTGATTGATACGGTTAAGGTTGTCGATCTTTCGGAAGGTACGCATATTGAACGCGATTTGATGCTGATCAAGGTGCGCGCTCAGGGCGCTCAGCGCGATGAGGTTAAGCGAACTACGGATATTTTCCGCGGTCAGATCGTTGATGTGGGCCCCAGTGTTTATACCATTCAATTAACGGGCACCAGTGACAAGCTGGACTCTTTTGTTACGGCTGTTGGTGAGACTGAGATATTGGAAGTTGTGCGTTCCGGGGTGGCGGGGATTTCTCGGGGAGAGAAGGTTCTTAGCGTTTGATTGTTGGTTTTATTTGAGTGGGTTTCGTGTGTGTCGACGTGCGCTCCAGTAAGGGGTATTCAAAACCGGCTGTACGGCGCCTAATGATTTGAATACCCCTTACTGGAGCGCACTTTTACTGAGCGTAATTCGGTGATCGTTGCGGAAACAATGTTAAATGTGAAAATGCTTGGGGCGAAAAAAAGGCAACACAATGTGCTGCCTTTTTTTATTTCTGCGTTTTGCTTTGCTTACACGATACGCTTCATCGCTGTCATGTAGCCGCGCAACTGCTTGCCAACGGCCTCTACGGGATGGCTGCGAATGGCTTCGTTAACCACGATCAATTCCTGGTTGTTAACGCCATTGTCGCCAGCGATGCCCTTGCCTATAACGTCTGTGTCCATGCCCTTCATGAAGTCGACCAGCAGTGGGCGGCAGGCGTGATCGAACAGATAGCAGCCATATTCAGCCGTGTCGGAGATTACGACATTCATCTCGTACAGCTTTTTGCGGGCGATGGTGTTGGCGATTAGAGGCGTTTCGTGCAGTGATTCGTAGTAGGCTGATTCAGCAATGATGCCTGCAGCTACCATAGTCTCAAATGCCAGCTCAACACCGGCTTTGACCATGGCGACCATCAAAATACCGTGGTCGTAGAACTCCTGCTCAGTAATTTCAGCGTCTGTATTGGCTGATTTTTCGAACGCAGTTTCGGCTGTTGCAGCGCGCCAGCTTAGCAGGTTGATGTCATCGTTGGCCCAATCTTCCATCATGGTTTTGGAGAAGTGGCCTGTCATGATGTCGTCCTGGTGTTTTTCATACAGGCTGCGCATGATGTCCTTAAGTTCTTCGGCCAGATGGAACGCGCGGATTTTTGCGGGATTCGACAAACGGTCCATCATATTGGTGATGCCGCCATATTTCAGACCTTCGGTAACGGTTTCCCAGCCGAATTGAATTAATTTGGAGGCGTATGTCGCGTCAATGCCCTTTTCGACCATCTTGTCGAAACACAGGAGAGATCCGGTTTGCAGCATGCCGCACAGGATGGTCTGTTCGCCCATCAAGTCAGATTTTACTTCAGCAATAAAAGATGACTGCAAAACGCCGGCGCGGTGTCCGCCTGTGCCGGCCGCGTAGGCCTTGGCTATTTCCAGGCCGTCGCCATTGGGGTCATTTTCGGTGTGAACGGCGATGAGTGTTGGTACGCCAAAGCCGCGCTTGTATTCCTCACGCACTTCGGTGCCAGGACATTTGGGCGCTACCATAATGACCGTGAGGTCATCGCGAATTTGCATGCCTTCTTCAACAATGTTGAAGCCGTGAGAATACGCAAGACAGGCGTCTTGTTTCATTAGGGGCATTACCTGATTCACAACGCTGGTGTGTTGCTTGTCGGGAGTCAGATTCAATACCAGGTCTGCCTGGGGTATTAATTCTTCATAGGTGCCAACGGTAAAGCCATTTTCCGTGGCATTTTTCCAGGATTGACGCTGTTCAGATATAGCGCTGTCGCGCAGGGTGTAGGAAACATCTAGCCCGCTATCACGCAGGTTCAGACCTTGATTAAGGCCCTGGGCACCACAGCCAACGACAACCAGTTTCTTGCCGCGCAATTTTTCTACGCCATCGGCAAATTCAGACTGATCCATGAAGCGGCATTTGCCCAGTTGTTGCAGCTGTAGTCTAAGTGGCAGGGTATTGAAGTAATTCTGGCCCATGAGGTAGTTTCCTGTGAATGTTTGGGTTTAGGTTATTGGAATCGAGATGAACGATACCGGAATAATTTAATTGCGTAAAACGCTATATAGTGGATATTATGTTGCGTATTTTGCAATTACGAGGTGTTGCCATTGGATACCAAAACTTTGCGAGTGTTCCTGTCGGTTGCAGACACGCTTAACTATAGCCGTAGTAGCGAATTGCTCCACATGAGCCTGTCTGCGGTCAGCAGAACAATTCAGCGCCTGGAGGAAGAGGTGGGGCAGCGGCTGTTGGAACGCGATAACCGCAGTGTGCGCTTGACTGGGCCGGGCCGTGAGTTTCGCGTTTATGCTCAGCGCACCGTGGAGGATTGGCAACTGATACGCCGCCAGTTTGGTGATGAGTCGCAATTGAGCGGCGAAATCAGTCTGTACTGTTCCGTAACCGCCAGCTATCGCGTATTGGCGCCTATCCTGGAGGCTTTTCGCAAAGCTTATCCGGCCGTCGATATCATGATGCATACCGGTGATCAGGCCGATGGCATCAGTCGAATACTGTCTGGACGAGATGACATTGCGGTGAGCGGGCGGCCCCTGGAGCTGCCCCCGCGTCTGGCTTTTCTGCCACTGCAGGATTCACCCTTGCAGTTTTTGGCCCCCACTGGCGATTGTGCCGTGCGTGAAATACTCAATAATGGAGATACGCGTGACCTAAATTTTGACTGGTCCAGCATCCCATTTATTGTCCCTGAGCGCGGGATTACCAAGGTGTTGCTGGATGAATGGTTTCGTGCTCAGTCCATAAAGCCCAACATATATGCGCAGGTCGCCGGCCATGAGGCCATTGTAGCAATGGTTGGGCTCGGTCTGGGTATAGGGGTGGCGCCGGAACTTGTTGTTGATGCCAGCGGCATGACAGGAAAAGTGAGTTACGTGCCCGTAGCGCCGAAATTACCTTCACTTAGCATTGGTTTGTGTGGCCTCAGGCAAAGACTTGAAAGCCCGTTAGTCCGGTCTTTATGGGATGTCGCCGGGGAGACCTACCACGTTCCACCTGATACCATGCACGGTACATCCGACGGCTAGACAATCCCTATGAGCGATCAACAAGCGAATCCTGGAAATGGTAAATCTGACAACCCTGAACGGGCGAGCGTGACCCCTGGGCTGGATCGACTCGTCGACGAGCACGAGGAGGAGGTTTCCGAGAACGGACAAACGGTGCGTCGCCAGGGTATTTACTTGCTGCCCAATCTGTTTACCACGGGTGGTTTATTCGCAGGGTTTTACGCCATTATTGCTGCATTTCGAGGAGATTTTGAGAGCGCTCCTATCGCGATTTTTGTCGCTATGGTTTTTGATGGGCTGGATGGGAGGATTGCTCGCATTACCAACACCTCCAGTAAATTTGGCGAGGAATACGACAGCCTCGCGGACATGGTCTCTTTTGGTGTTGCACCAGCGCTCGTGATGTTTAGTTGGGGCTTGGGCGATATGGGCAAGGTTGGCTGGAGTGCCGCCTTTATTTATGTCGCCTGCGCAGCACTGCGCCTGGCCAGATTTAATACCCAGATTGATACAGCGGACAAAAATTACTTCACCGGGCTAGCCAGTCCCGCCGCTGCAGGCGTTCTGGCCAGTATGGTTTGGGTGTGTCACGACCTGGGTTGGGAGGGGGCGTCGCTGCCCTATGAGCTGGGTGTGTTGATGGCAGTGTTAACAGCGATTATCGGTATGTTGATGATGGCGAATGTGCCTTATTACAGTTTTAAGGGCATCGATTTTAGAGGCCGTGTGCCTTTTGTCGTTATATTTCTGGTTGTCCTGGTATTCGGCTTGGTTACAGTCGACCCTCCCAGAATTTTGCTGGCCGCCGCTCTTATATACGCCGCCTCCGGCCCGGTCTTGAGGGTCGTCAGGCGAAACAAGGGGGGTGAAGCTGGCGGCGCTGGTTGATCCTCATCTGTTAATACCGTTTTTTGAACCATTTTGGCAGCTTGTACTCACAATAGGAGACTTATCCTATGAGAGACTCATGCTTCATGCCGAAAAAATCTGTCGTTCCGCATATTCCATCCTCGGAAATAACGTCTG
>JBALVT010000081.1:0-17771 GCA_036961345.1 Halioglobus sp. | reverse complement strand
TGCCAGATAGTGTTATTGATGGTCGGTTCGTTAAGAGGGTCCTTGCCCGGCAACATGCCGTCCATCGCCCACATGTAGAATCCGGCGTAGCCGTCGCCTTTTTGTTCAAGATCATAGACCCGTCGACCCCATGGGTTGTTTAACAGTTCCGGCATGGCCTCAGCAATGGCAATGGGCAGTCCCAGGCTTTCCGCGTGGTCAGACACCACTAGAAAATCCAGTGGACGAATTAGCCTGGCCTGCAATCCTGTGCTGCTGGTGACCTCCAGGCCCATGGCAAACCGGTAGGCGTCTTCGGGTTTTAAGGTGGTGCCTATCATGCCGGCGTCGGTGGAGTACTGGGTGTGTAAATGGGTGTCGCCCCAGTAGACTTGCTCTGCTCCGGTGCGATCAATATAGGGCGAATAGTCAGCACTGTGGGCGATGGTGATGTTGACAGCACAAGCACAAGCAGATGCTATGAGCAAAAATCGCGCGCTTAATAAAGGCATGGGTGTAGGCTCTTTTATAGGTTGTACCGAGCATAGCCCAAGTTCCGGGTGATTAACCACTTTAGAAGCCCAAATAGGAAAATGTGGGAGGGCAGCCGACAGCGGGAGATCTTGCCTGGTTGTCCCTGAGAATATTTTCAAAATTACCATTGGCGTGGCTTGCATTTTCCCCCAAAAAAAGTTGATACTGAATAAAACAAGCAGGTCAGATTGTCTTTTTTCCCGGCAGCGCAGCCCTGAGTAAAATGGTTTTATCGTCTAAACCAGCAGTATTGCGTTGCCACATATTGATAATAAACGCCACAAAGTGGCAAGGCAGGAGCGTTACTATGATTGTCAAACCCCCTCACTTTAAAACAACTCGCATTATGGCGGGCCTGGCAATGGCTGGCGCACTGTCATCTATGGCGCCAGTAGTTTATGCGCAAGAAGGCGCTGTACTGGAGGAGATTATTGTCACCGCGCGTAAGGCCTACGAGCCCATGCAGGATGTGCCAATAGCGGTGTCCGCTTTTAGCGGTGAAACAATCGACAACCTGGTGATGCGGGATATTCGCGAGATGGAAGGGTTTATTCCCAATCTGGTTATCGACTCGGTGAGCGTGGCGCCTGGCGCTGCTTCGCTATATTTACGGGGTGTAGGAACCCAGGAAGTGGAGCGTAGTTTTGACCCCGCTGTGGGTGTTGTGGTGGACGGTGTTCCTTTGTCCTTTGTCAACGGTTCTATGGCCAATACCTTTGACTTTGCATCTTTTGAGGTTTTGCGTGGCCCGCAAGGTACCTTGTTTGGTCGCAATACCACCGGCGGCGTCATAAATATTACCCGGACTGCACCTACGGGTGAACTGGGCTTGAAATATGAGCTTACCGCGGGTAACGATGATCGTACCGATGTTAAGGCCATTTTGAATTTCCCTATTTTCGGCGACAAACTGGCCGGTAAATTGGGTTACACTCAGCAAAAAGACGGCGGCTTGCGCGAGAATGTTCTGCTCGATGAGCAGGTCGGTGATGCGGATAACGAGCAAATTACCGCTACCTTATTGTGGACTCCCACAGATAACTTTGATGCCACATTCACCTACGTGAACTACGAAGACAAAAACGATGGCATTCCGCTACAGAACATCACTTCGCTTAATACCAATAACCCGGTAAACCCGGCGCCTGAGACGCCCTGTGTATTACCCGAGGTCGTTTTTGGTAAAACCTGTGGAGACGATGTCCAGGATATCAACAAGCTTACCCAGGACTGGTATAACCCCATTGATTTCGAGTCGGATAGTTACACCCTAAATATGAATTGGGACGTGGGTATCGGTACCATTACATCAGTCACGGGTTACCAGGAAACAGACGAAGAGGTTAAAACCGATTTTGATGGCACCTCTTTAAACTTTTTTCACGTCAATCGTTTGCAGGAAGCTGAACAAACCAGTACAGAGCTGCGGTTTGCGTCCAGCGATGAATTAAGTGAAAACTGGGACTTTGTGGCTGGAGTATTCTGGCTTGAGGACGAATATCAACTGGAACAAAGAACCTCAATCGGCGCATTTGGTGGCCCGGCCGGCGCTCTTTTTCAAAATCCAATGACAGCGCACGAACGCGAAGCATGGGCGGTATTTGGCGAGGTCCATATCGCGCTGGCTGAAAACTGGAACCTGACACTGGGTGGTCGTTATACCGAGGAAGAGAAAGAGTTTAGCGGCATGCAATTCTTCGGTGGTGCTGGAATCGCTGGTTTCCTGCCCGATGGTGGGGATGATCTGTATATCTTTGGTACCCCCATTTTTGTGCCCATCAGTCAGGCAGCGGGCAAGGAAGACTGGTCGGAATTTTCGCCTAAAATAGGCCTCGATTACCGGGTTAATGATGATGTATTAACCTACATAAGTTACGCGGAAGGATTCCGTTCCGGTGGCTTCAATGGTCGAAACAGCGATCCCGCGAACATTGGGCCATTCGATCCAGAGTTTGTAGATAATTACGAAATTGGTATGAAAGGTGATTTCGCAGACAATACCATTCGCTTGAATCTTGCCGCCTTCTACACGGATTATTCCGACAAGCAGGAAGAAGTCATTGAGCCCGATGGTTTTGGTGGTTCCAACACGGTGGTAAGTAACGCAGCGACGGTCGATATTTTTGGTGTTGAGGCGGAATTTACCTGGGTTGCCAACGAGAATTTCCGTATTAATGCCAACCTTGGTTGGCTGGATGCCGAGTACGATGAGTACGTAGCTGACCTCAATGGTGACGGAATCGAGACGGACAATAGCGGTTTGGAATTGCGTCGTGTTCCTGAATTCACCGGCGGTATTAACGGCATGTATAACGTGCAGATTGGGCCTGGTAACCTGATGGCCTTTGTAGGATATCGCTATACCGATGAGTACTGGGTAGAAACGGCCAATGATCCACGTGGTTTATTACCGGACCGCGGAGTTTGGGATGCGACACTCTCGTATGAGTGGGAATGGAACAGTGGTCGCACTGTTAAAGTTACAGCGTTTGGTCGTGACCTGACGGATGAAGATGGATTTAACTCGGCAGTAACGATTCCGGAGACGATTGCTTTCGCGGCGGTTACCGGTGGTACCGAGTACGGTCTGCAGATCTCCGGTAACTTCTAGGACTTTATCGTTCGCTCAATTTGCCCGTTTTTTTTAGGGCATGTTTTATAAAATGCCCCGCTTGCGGGGTATTTTTTTGTCTACAAACTTATAACAACTCACCCGAAGCGTTTACCGCGTTAAGTTGCTGTCCATCAGGCCCCAGCTCTGATTCTGGTGCTATCCAGGGAGACAGGCAATTGCGATCTTCTATGCAGGGGTCTGTGAGTGCATTCAAAAAGGCGACGACCTGATCTACTTCGCGGTTGTTCAGGCGCAATGGGCGCAAGCGAGACCTGCCATTGTCCTGTTCTCTTTCGAGATTGGTGACCGCACTTCGGGAGATGCGCCTGGCGGTAGGGTAGAGCTCGGCGCAATCGAATAATTGTTCAAACTGCTCCAGCGTGCACGCCCCTCCCTGGTCAAAAAATTCCTCAATCGAATTTCGGGGGTTCTGGTAATGCCTTACCACGTCACGCAAACTGGAATACACGCCCGCGTGCCCGTAAGGTGCAGTTACAGCCACATTCAGCAAGCTTGGTGTTCTAAAATCAAAGCGGTCACGTGTTCTGGACGTTTCTCTTTCACGCCCGAAGTCAGCGGCCCCGTTGGCGCCATTGCCCTTGCCCGGGCCGAACTGGGGAAAGGCCACGTTGTGATGCCGCTGGTCACTGAACAAGTCACCGCTGTGGCACGACACACATCCGGCGCCACCCTGGCGGGTGGTGGTAAGAAATATTCTGGCGCCTGCTTTTTGTTCGGGGCTAAGTGCATTAAGGTCGCCTTCTACGTATTGTTTCCAGGGGTTATTCACAAACACCATAGAATCTTCATAGGCGCCAAGCGCAGTGGCAATGGACGCGTAAGTGACAAGCTCTTGCGCTGGTAAATTACTGCCAAAGGCCTCGGCAAATGCGTCGTACCATACATTCGGCGACAGCTCACCCGCGCCAGCGCCGTAATCGCCCAATCTCGCCGCCAGGTGACCACGAATTTGGTTGTTGGAACTGCCCGATTCAAATTCTTCGGTTTTCATTTCTTCTGTAGACGTTACCGGAAATTTTGCCTGGGCAATCAGCAGGCTGTCACCTGCATCGGGGTCTGCTTCGCCGAAGGCGCTGTCGGGCGTGCGAATCCCGCCACGGTTATTGGGGCCGAGGTGCTCAACACGGGAGTCCCAAAACAAACCTTCGGTGTATAGGCCGCTATTGAATACAGTGGGAGCATTGCGCGGAACAAGCGGCAGCCCTGAAGAGTGTATTCGGCCGGGGCCGAGCAAGTCCGGGTTGAATGCATCAACGCCAACCGAAAGAGACAGGGCGTCGGCGCCGCCGAGGCTGGGGTGATGACAGCTCACACAGGCGCTGTCGAGGCCGCCACCCAGGCTTTTGCTGAAGAACAAGGTTCTGCCGAGTTGGGGCAGTGGATCCTCAATAGCGGGGAAATCCGTATTTTCGCTGGCATCGCCGCTGAGGTTCAGGTCGGCAATGAGAATATCAAGCTGCTCATCAATGTTATTGTTGGCTGGTCGCCCGTCATTCCCTGGCCCTCTTGGGCCGCCATTTTGGGCACAGATCTGTACGTTGAAGCACAGTAACGCTAGTGCTGTAGCGCTTATCAGGCCGGTTGAATATTTCATAGCGTTTACCTTTGTCGTTATTAAAATCTGCAGTTACCCCACACTAGGACTAAATTGGGGAAGGAATAAGGAGTAAATGTGCAAAGGTATAGCCGTAGGATTGTCGGAAGAGAAACCGGAATGGGAACCGGAATGGGAACCGGAATGGGAACCGGAATCGTGGCAAACTGTCCTAGCTTAAAGTGATCTAATGAAAAACATGGAAAAGGAGAAATATCAGATGGCACACAGACCCAATTTTCGGCGAGCAGGCGTTTTAATAGCGATTTTTGTCACGCTTTTTTTTAGTGTATTAACCGCCGCTGATGGCGATGATATTCAGCCTGCCATTCGCGTGACGGGCGAAGGCACAGCTCAAATAGCACCCGACATGGCAGTACTCGATCTAACAGTGTCTCGTGAGGCCGCCACTGCGCGCGAGGCACTGGATGCCAATTCCGCGGCCATGAAACAGGTCCTTGGAGAAATGCGTCGGCAAGGTGTTGAGGATCGCGACCTGCAAACCTCAAACTTCTCGATTCAACCGAAATATGTCTACCCTTCGCCAAAGTCATCCGGGGAGAGAGAGCCGCCAAAAATCGTCGGTTATACGGTGCGTAATACGCTGACGATGCGGGTAAGGGATATCAGCCGGGTGGGCGATATACTGGACAAATCTGTGACGCTTGGTGTTAATGAGGGCGGCAACATCCGATTTGCCAATAATGATCCCAGCGCTGCTATTGATCAGGCCCGGGTTGACGCTGTACACGATGCTATGGCAAAAGCCAAAACCCTCGCCGGGGCTGCTGGCGTAAAGATTGGACGACTATTGGAATTGTCCGAGCAATCCCTTGCGCCGCGGGCGGTGCCCATTGCCCGCGCTGAAATGATGATGTCTCGAGCGGCAGATTCCGTGCCGGTGGCAACCGGTGAAAACAGTTATAAGGTGCAGGTTTCTGTCTCCTATGCGATTGATCCATCATGAGCCGCTTCGAGGGGGTTAGAGTGCTGGTTACGGGTGCAGCGGACGGTATTGGCGCCGCTGCTGTAGCGCTATTTGCGCAGCAAGGGGCTGTTGTTCTGGGAGTCGATTTGCCCGGCAAAACAATTGAGGTGCCGGGAGTGAAAACGTTTTCGTTTTTACAGGATGTCACAGGCGAAGACGCCCCCCGGAAGATCATTGAGGCGGCCACGGAAATGCTTGGCGGCGTGGATGTGTTGGTGAACAATGCGGGCATCTGCCCGGTTGAAATGCTCGAAGATTCCAGTGATGCGCACTGGGATCAGGTGATGGATGTGAACATGCGTTCTATGTATCGACTCAGCCGCGCGGCGATTCCTTTACTAAAAAACAGCCCGGCCGGTCGTATCGTAAATACGGCCTCGCTGTCTGCGGATATAGTCAGCGGCAAGGGTGTTGGCGCCTATACGGCATCCAAACATGCTGTTGCCGGATTCAGTAAAAGCCTTGCAGTTGAGCTGGGTGAATTTGGTATTACCGTGAACTATATAAAACCCGGTGCGATTGTTACCGGGATCACGCGGGAATTGTTTGACGTCGATTCGGACTTTCGTAATTTTTGGTTGGGTAAATGCCCTCTGAATAGACTGGGACAGCCGGAGGACATCGCCAAGGCCATCGCATTTCTCGCATCGCGGGATGCAGATTTTATCACCGGCCACGGATTAACCGTGGACGGCGGTGCGTCGGTTGTCGCCTAAGGCTGGTAGGGCTGGTAATTGCCGCTCAGGTCGGCGGGCCCCATATAGAGTACTTGATATTTTCTTTCCTTAAATAGCCAGCTGCCGGCGCTTTTAACGTACTGGTCGTCATAGACGCCCAATATAGTGGCGGCATTGCCCTCAAGGTCGCAGGTGTATTCGGTGAGATACCAACGTCCGGAAGCCTGTTCCCCGGCAATGTTCAGGGTGCCTGAACCGTTCATGTGAATGGCAAATTTGAATCCCGCCATGGCACCGAGCCAGAATTGGACTATGTTCTCTCGCCCCTTGGATTCCATGCCCATCAAACTCCACAGGCCATCTTCGGCCCAGGTGGCCCCCCAGTCGTTCTGGTCACTGCGGTTGACCGCATCCGCATAGCGGGCAACGAGATCGCGAATGGCCATTTCTTCTTCTACAGGATTGCTAAAGGACATGTTAATTCTCTTTCTGGTTAGTGTTTTAAGTGACTGCTTGCGCAATGGTTAATGCATGGATTTACCGCCATCCAGCGGGAAGATGCTACCGGTACAGTAGCTGCTGGCATCGCTGGACAGGTACAGCATCATGGCTGCGACTTCGTCCAGGCTGGCGTACCGTTTCATCGGGATTGTTTCGCTGACTACTGCTTCATATTCCTGGGCGGTCATGCCAAAGTCTGCGCCGATGGCATCTGTCATTGCACTTTTTACGGGGCCCGGACACACCAGATTAACCCGGATATTATGATCGGCACATTCCAGCGCTGCGCCGCGCATCAAGCCAGTGAGCGCGTGTTTGCTGGTGACATAGCCCGACAGATCCGCAAGCCCAAACAATCCTGCCCCGGAGGAGGTGATCACAATGGAGCCTCCATTGCCGCTCTTTTTCATTTGCGGAATGACATATTTGAGCCCTAGCCAGGTGCCGGTGACATTGACGGACATTAGTTGCTCAAAGTCGGCCTGAGGGTAATCCTCGATTGGGGCGCTGGGGCCAGAGATACCGGCGTTGCTCAAAAAAATGTCGATGCAGCCAAACTGGGCTATTGCATAGTCAACAAATCCGGCGACTTGTTCTGATTGCGTGATGTCAGCCGCATAATACAGACAGCGCTGGGGATGGATTGCTGCGGCGACCTCACGCAATCGTTCTTCATTGCGTGCAACCAGCAAAACCCGGGCGCCTTCGGCGATAAAACGCTCAGCGCAGGTCTTGCCAATGTCGCCAGCACCGCCGGTTATGACAACGGCCTTGTCTTGCAATATACCCATTGGAGATCCTTATTGGCCAGGTTGGTCCTGCGCTTTGTGCTGCGGTGCAGAGGTGGATCATGCTACGCCTGCATTTTAATTAAAACAAGATTGACTGTTTTTTAATGAAACAATATAGTCATGTGCACTTCTTTATAACCCGGTGGTCCGCGATGTCCCAATATAAAACCAAATTACCTGCGCAGCCCGATAAACCAAGATCTGGCGGAATTTCTTTTCAGGAACTGCTGGATGATGAAATTGTGCCGGTGCCGGATTCCCTGCGCTCCAGTACGGACACTTTCCTGGGTTCAGAAGATATAGCCATGTCGCGCTATACCTCACAGGAGTTCCACGACCTGGAGGTAGAAAAAGTCTGGAACCACACCTGGCAAATGGTCTGCCGGGAAACCGAGCTGGCCAATAGCGGCGATCATATAGTGTATGACATCGCTCGTTATTCAATTTTGGTGACCCGTACCGAGGCAGGCGAGATCAAGGGGTATCATAACTCCTGTTTGCACCGGGGGCGTCAGCTCAAGGATTGCGACGGGAATTCCTCGAATATTCGCTGTCCGTTTCACGGCTTTACCTGGAACCTCGATGGCAGTTTTAAGGGCTCTCCGTGCCGCTGGGACTTCGAACATCTTCCGGCCCAGGAATTGAGCCTGCCGGAAGTTCGGGTCGATTTCTGGGGAGGCTGGGTGTTCATTAATATGGATCTGGAGGCGCCTAGTCTGGCCGATTACATTGGGCCGGAAGTGTTGGATCACTGGAAGCGCTGGGACATGGAGAACACCTATAAAGCGGTGCATGTGAAGCGCGAAATCGGTTGTAACTGGAAGCTGGGCCACGAGGCATTCATTGAGTCCTGGCATTCCATTGATACTCACCCGCAAATCCTGCCTTACACAGCGGATTCCAACTCGCAATATGATGTTTACGGTGACCACGTCAGCCGTACAATCACCGCCATGGGGGTGCCCAGCCCTCACAAGCAGAATGTGACAGATCAGCAGATAATGGATTCACTGGTAGATACATCAGGCCGAATGAGTATTGATGAGGCGGGTGTTGAAGTGCCTGCGGGTAAAACGGCCCGTGAAGCCATGGCCGATATGAACTATCAGGCCTTTAGCGAGACCACAGGAGAAGACCTGTCCAGTTTTGCTACCCGCAGTGAGGTACTGGACGCAATTCTCTATTCCATATTCCCTAATTTCGCCCCATGGGCGGGATTCAATCCCAATATTGTCTATCGCTTCAGGC
This sequence comes from Halioglobus sp., assembly GCA_036961345.1. Taxonomy (GTDB): domain Bacteria; phylum Pseudomonadota; class Gammaproteobacteria; order Pseudomonadales; family Halieaceae; genus JBALVT01. The sequence continues at coordinate 8,824 of JBALVT010000081.1, read as the reverse complement.
CCAATGGCGACGACCCTAACACCTGCCTCATGGAAGTCATGATGATGATGCGCTTTCCCAAAGGTGAGGCTCGCCCGGCGGATGTCCCCATGGTGGAATTGCGCCCTGAACAGCCGTTCACCGCGGCCGAAGAGCTCGGTTCACTCGCAGATGTATTCGAGCAGGATATGGGCAACCTGCCGTATCTGCAAAAAGGTATGAAGCAATCCAAAAAAGGCAAAATTAGCCTGGCGAATTATCAGGAAATTCGCATTCGCCATATGCATCAGACTATAGATAAATACATTAACGCCTGAAGCGCGCATTGCCCGGCAGGTCTTTGCACTACATAACAATATCTTATCGGGGAAGGCGCGAATGCTTGATTTGGGACGTATAGAACGGGACGGTCATACCTGGCGGAACACTACAGTGGCTGAGCTGGCATTTAAAAAGGCCAGGGAGACCCCCGATCGCATTGCTTTTTACCTGGAGCACGAACCTGACGTCAGCTATGCAGCGATAGCGGATGAGGCCAAGCGCCTTATTACCGGTTTGCAGTCCCTGGGTTTGGTGGCAGGCGATGTTATCAGTTTCCAATTCCCAAATTGGCGCGAAGGGGCGGCTCTGGATGTTGCGGCTGCCGCAATGGGGTTGGTGGTCAATCCTATCGTGCCCATCTACCGCGATGCAGAGTTGCGATTTATTCTTAAGGACGCCCGCACACGTTTGATCTTTATCCCCGATCAGTATCGAAGTATCGACTACGTATCGATGGTCATGGGTCTATCTGCAGAGCTTCCCGATCTCGAATATGTGGTGACTCTGCGCGCCGAGGGTGAAATTGAAGGGGCATTGCGCTATGAGACACTGATTGACAGTCCCCCGGTGGACGAGGCGACTTTAGCGAAAATTGATGCCAACAGTGTGAAGTGCAGACTTTATACCTCGGGTACCACGGGTTTTCCCAAAGCGGTGTTGCACAGCCACAACACGCTTATTCGAATTTCCGATAATTCCATGGAGCACAGCGGTACCAATGCCCAGGATGTGATGATTATGCCATCGCCCATTACCCATATCACCGGGTATTCAAGCTTGAGCTTTCCCTTTGTTAGCGAGGCGCGCTCCGCGCTGATGGAGCGCTGGAATCCAGATGCAGCGATCGATTATATCAACAAGGTCAAAGGCACTATGACGGTTGGTGCCACCCCATTTTTGCAAGAATTGCTGGATGCCGCACAAGCCAGAGGCGAGAGCTTGCCCAGCCTGAGACAGTTTTCCTGTGGTGGAGCCTCCGTTCCACCTCAGCTGATTCTGCGGGCTTATGAGGTGTTGGAGAATGTGCTGGCTATGCGTGTGTACGGCAGTACAGAGGCACCTATTATTACTCTGGGCTGGCGTGAAGACCGCCAATTGGCGGCGACCACCGACGGCCAGATCTATGGCTATGAGGTGCGCATTCTGGATGATGAGGGCCGGGAGGTTGCACAGGGCATGGACGGCGAAATTGCCGCCAGAGGTCCGGGAATGTTTCTTGGGTATGCCGATGAGGAGCAAAATCGGCAGTCTCATACTGAAGATGGTTTTTTCCTTACTGGAGACATCGGTCAGCGTACGCCCGAAGGCGGTATCTTAATTACCGACCGCAAAAAGGACATTATCATTCGCGGTGGAGAGAATCTTAGCGCCAAGGAAATTGAGGACTGTCTTCATGGCCATCCCGCTATCCGGGAGGTGGCGATAGTGGCCATGCCCCACGAGCGTTTGGGGGAGGGGGTTTGTGCCTTTGTTATCCCAGCCCAGGAGGGCCAGGATATAGACCAGGCGGAAATTGCTCGCTTTACCGAGTCCAGTGGCCTGGCCCGGCAGAAGATTCCCGAGCGCGTTATTATGGTTGAAGACCTGCCGCGCACGCCCAGCGGGAAAGTGAAGAAGAATTTTCTTCGCGATCAGCTCAAATCGGGTGTTTTGTAATCCGAATGTGGCCAATATTAGAGAGTTTTTAAAAGTTCTTTTGTCCTGAAAGCCACGGCTGGCAAGGGCTGTGGCATTTTCTTAAAAATAAATTACAAAATTTTACTAAAAAGGGGAATAAACCTTCCGGCTTGCGCGTCATCTATACAGGAACGGAGTGAAACCGCTTGGAATCAGGTAACGACGGGCCTTGAAAACCTCAACATGACGGGGGTCTTCATAGCTTAGATTTATCTACTCCAGTTAGTTTGGTTTAGTCCCGGATCAGGTTGCAGTTGAGTGGTTCGCCACTTAGGCCGGTTTGATGACACATTTCGTCTTTCTGATGCCCTACCCAGTGCGAGAAAGGTTAGCGCCTCTGCTCTGGCGATTCAGGCTTCAGAGCTCACTGTCACTTCGGTGGCAGTGGGCTCTGCCTCTTTACTACACCCTCTATTGCTCTTACCTATCTACTGATTACCCAATCGGCCTATTGCAGATCTGTATTCCGTGCACAGTGAAATCGTCCACGCGCAGATATCCATGGACATGGTCAGCATTTTTTTTCGTGTGGGGGAATGCGATAAAGGAAAAAGAGAGCACAACCTGCGCTTGGCAGGCTATGCCCAAAGAAAAACCTATTTCCAGCCGTCTTTGATCAGCTGTGCTTCGCGTTTCAGGCTAAGAGCGATATCCAGGGCCTGTGAATCGACAAAATCCTGTACCTGATCTGTGTCACCGGCGCTTGCAGGCCGAAATTCCGCCGCTGAGCTACCAAGACCTTCAGCCGGACTCAGGACTGCAGTGGTCCACTGTGTTTCACTGCGGCAGGCTACGCCGTGCCATTGCTGGCCCTGCGTCTCGAGCATATATTCGCGGCACCAGGTGTTATCAACGCGTTGGAAACTCAGAACTGGCCGCATTTTCCTGCCATCGGCCAATAGGTTCCAGCCATCACCGCGCGAAGGCGTATTTTCAAGCTCCTGAACCAGCAGTGTGTCTATGGACGTGCCTGCGGGCACACCGGGCTGAGACTGATCGAAAAATAACAAACCTGAGGCTGCCAGCAATGAAGCAGCGACTGCGAATCCCAGGCCCGCTTTGTGGCGTTGTGGGAAAGCAATGACATTGCTGTTTCCGGAATCGGTAACCATGCGGGTTACTGAAGCTGGAACGGTGTCGGCACCGGGTATATCGAAGGCGCTGACCAGTGAGGCGTTGACACTCTGAAGTCGCTCTAGCTGCGAACGCAGGCCGGGTTCCTGGCCCAACCTGCGTTCAAGCTGCTGTACCTGAGAAGCCCCTAGCTCCCCATCCAGGTACTGCGATAGTATTTCGTGATCTGATGTGCTCATATTTCTGTCCTGATCAACTTTTATCTACAGAGCCGTAGATTTCTACCAGATGTTTCCTCGCCCGGGCAATGCGGCTCATTATCGTTCCCACGGGCACTTCCAATATCTCTGCAGCCTCGGCATATGTCTTGCCGTCGATGGCTACCAGCGTTAACGCCAGGCGCTGATCCGTGGAGAGTTCCTCCAGGGCGGCGCTGACCGCTGCAATCTCTCGCTCTCCTCCGGCGGTGTGCTCTGCAGAGGGTGATACCTCTGTTTCATCCACGACCAGATGAGGGTATTTCTGTCTCACATCCCGTGAGCGCAACTCGTCAATCCATGCGTTCTTGCAGACTCTATAAGCCCACTTGGCAGGATGTGCGTCGTCTGGCATTCCTTTTGCCAATACTCTTTCTACGGTGGTTTGTAGCAAATCGTCTGCATCTGCGGCCTTGCCGGTCAGTGATAAGCAGAACTTGCGCAATCCACCCAGCTCGGCCAGTAGGGCCTCCCGCTGTAAGTCGCTGAGCGACGCCATAAGATTCCTGTTACTATAGGTGACGATTAAAGCGGCGATTCTATTCCATCTAAAGGAATTTTTCTTCGCGTGATTCGTCATTATAGATGACACACGCGGCTAATTTAATGGCGAAAATGCCCATGAAGAAATCTAACTCAATGAAAAACAAGGAAAAATCGCATTTCTGCGATTTGAAAGCTCGATTCCGTAGTTTATTAAATGCGGGGCTGGGCATTGCTATGGGTGTGTTTCTTGTGACGGGGCAAAGTGTTGGTGCGGGGCTTTCACTCGGCGGTACGCCCGATGACTTCGTGGAAGAGGTGGTTGAGGACAATGTTGAGGATGCGGTTGAAGATAGTGTCGTCGACAGTGTAGAGGATCAAATTATTGACGCCGTTGAAGATCGGCTGTCGCTGGGAGGCCCGCCAGACGCTATAGAAGAAGCCATTGAAGAAAGTGTCGAAGAAGCCGTGGAAGAAAGTGTCGCCGAAGTGATAGAGGGAACTATAGAAGAGTCGGTTGAAGTGACCGTTGTAGAAAATATTGAAGAAGATATTGAACAGAGCCTCGAGGAAAATATAGAAGACAATATTGAGGACAGCATCGAGCAGACCGTCGAGGACAGTGTCGCCGATGCGGTTGAGGAAAGCGTAGAAGATAGCGTTGCAGCCTCTGTTGAAGAAAGCGTGAGTGAAGGTGTCGAATCAAGCGTTGAAGAAAGTGTGGAAGAAGAAGTTGCTGATGCTGTTGAGGCAAGTGTGGAAGAAGAAGTCGCAGATGCTGTTGAAGCTAGTGTTGAAGCGGTAGTAGCGCTAAACGTAGAACAGGGCATAGCAGGTAGTGTAGAGCGCAGCGTGGAGAGCCAAGTCGCAGATGCAGTAGAGGAGAGGCTCGAAAGTACTATCGACCTTATTCTGGAAAGCGTCGAAAGTGAATTTGAAATTGATGAAGGCAGAATTCGCAAGGATCAGTGGCTGGTTATGGCAGAGCCGGAAGTCTTCGAAAAACTGGCTTTGGAAGGTTACCTGTTTGACAAAGTCACCGAGCTACCTGGCATCGGTATGCGTTTGGCCGAAGTAGCGGCGCCTTCGAGTTTTGATATTACCGAAGTACGCCAGGGTGTTATGGATGTGCTGGGAAGCGATCACGCCGAGGTCGATTTAAATCACATTTATACTGCGGGGGCGCCACTTTCCAACGCTACCGCCGATGGAGTGTCTCCTCGTAAGGCGATCAGTTTTCCCACAGATACGGATGACCTGGCACTGCGTATTGGTATGATCGACAGCCAGGTGGATGCATCCCATCCGTCGCTGGCGAAATCGCGCATTGAATCACGTTCCTTCGCCCCTGCTGGTGCGGAATTGCCTGATTTTCACGGCACCGCAATCGCATCTATCATTGCTGGAAATAGTGATGAGTACCGTGGCTTGGCGCCAAGCTCAGTCGTTTTCTCCGCCGGGGTTTTTGAAAAAGATAAGGAGCGGGGCGAAATTGCCAGTACCGTTAGCCTTGTCATGGCCCTGGACTGGCTTATTTCCTCGGGTGTTGATGTGATTAATATTAGCCTGGCAGGGCCTTCCAATCGATTGCTGAAGGCAGCGTTGAGCAGGGCCTCTGAAAAAGATGTAATGATTCTTGCCGCCGCCGGTAATGGTGGCCCCGCTGCCCAGCCAATGTATCCGGCAGCCTACGATTCAGTTGTTGCTGTTACCGCCGTGGATACCGAGGGTCAGATCTTCCGGCTTGCAAACCGCGGGCAGTACCTTGACCTGGCTGCTCCTGGGGTGAGTATGTTACACGCCAAGGCCGGGGGTGGTTATGCCGCTTCGTCGGGAACTTCATTTGCGGTTCCTTTCGCCGCAACTGCTGCAGCGAGGATCAGGCAGTTAATGCCAGGGGAAGATGCGCTTGAGATAATGCATCGCAATGCGCAGGATTTAGGTACGCCGGGTTGGGATGAGGTGTATGGCTATGGTTTGCTGCGCCCCGATGTGTTGATTACCAGCGGTGCACAAACCGCGTCCCGGTAATCGTCTGATTGTAATCGGCCTGAGGCAGGTTCGAGTCATAATCGGCGTAACCGTAATAAAACTGCACCACGCCGGCGTTGCCCATCACGGGTATTTCGAAATCCAGACGCCATCGATTACGCTGGTCGGACCGCTCTTCGCCAATGCTGGGGGTGTTTGAGCTGTAATCCCTGTCTTCATAGCGCCAGGCTAATTCCAGCTTGGCCAATCTCGAAAATAGTTCAATTCTGTGGATGTACCGCAGCTTCAGGCTATTGGACTGGTAGTCATATTGGTCGGCGTTTGCGTCCTCGTCTTTAAAACGGTAGCCAACATTGAAATAACTGCGAAGACCGCGGCGAAAATAATATATATCAGCCTCGCCAGAGTTTGCGGTAGCATCTCTGGCGCTGCGGTTTTCAATGGTTTTATCCGAGTAGACATAGGCAGCCCTGGCGAACCATTTTTTGGCCAAAAAGCCGGATATCGACGGCGAAGCTCTATAGAGTTCCAAAAAGGCGTCGCCATCAAGGCGAGAGTTGATGTAGAAAAAAGAGATGCCGGTATCGACATTCTCCAGATCAAAATCAAGGCTTGTTCCCAGTAAGTGTGTTTGACGGTCGACCTGTGAAAATTCCTTGTAAATGTTCTGACTGTAATCGTAGGTCAGGCTTATCTCGGCATTACTGGAAAGATCTTGTTTCACTCCAATGCCACCATTGAGGGTTAAGGCATAGTCGCTTTCGTCGCTGGCACGATCGACTTCTTCCACGGCGATGTTGTTATCATGTTCGACACCTACGCCCAATTCTGCAGAAAAGCGCGGCCCTGACGGTGATTTTTCGTTTTCTGCGGCGTTGCCGTGTAACGCCCAAAAAACGAGTGTAACCGCGAGCAAACCCTGCGAGGGTCGTGTTAACAATGGAATATCGCAGCGCATTTTACTGGTTGTAAATAGCGCGTGCAGACGAATCGAATGCAAATTTCGCTTAAGCCGGAGCTAACCTTATTATTTTGCGGTTGAAATGGACCAGGGGGTTTATCTGGTCGACACGAGGGATTCTACACGGTGTCTATGGCACTGGGCAATGCGGGTGGCTCTAGTGCTCGCAACGGATTTGCCGCATTAATTCAATCGGCTCGGTGGTCCGAGCCGATGTGTGCTTGTAGTGGTTGACTACACAGACTTTGCAGTCGGTTCAAAGCTTATATGAAGTTCCTTTAAGCCGCGCAGAACAATGTTGGGCCAGTAGGCCAGATCGCTCTTTTCTTCCACCAGCGCAATGTTAGTCAACCGCGACAACAGGGCTCTGAAGGCCACTATCATTTCCTTGCGCGCCAGCATTGCGCCGGGGCAGAAATGCACCCCTCGGCCGAAGGCGAGATGTTCGCCCGCATTGTGCCGGCATACATTGATATCGTTGGGTGCTTCGAAGAGCGCCCGGTCGCGGTTGGCGGCATGGTATCGCAACATCAGCAGGGAATCCTTTGGGATTCTTACGCCGTGGACCTCACTGTCTTTTTTTACCACTCGCCACATGCCCGCGCTGGGGGATTCCATGCGCAAAATTTCTTCTACGGCGTTGGGAATCTCCTCGGGGTTTTCCTGCAGCCTTTGCATCTGCTCGGGGTTATTGATCAGTGAGAGCATGCCGCCGGTGATGGCAGAGGTGGTGGTCTCGTTGCCGGCTACCATGAGTTGTTGCAGAATGCTTTGCAGCTCCTCCATATTTAACGGGCGTTCCTCGCCTGTGTCGGGATCCTTGATTGTGGTTGTGACCAGGTCTGAAATCATATCGTCCTGAGGTTCTTCGCGGCGTTTGGCTATCATGTCGGCAAAAAAATGTTGGAAGGCGACAATGTTTTTAGCATTTTCCAGCTCTTCTTCCGATGTAGCCAATTGGCTGAGCCTGGAGGCGAAAGAGTCGGACCACTTTTTGAAGTCCTGAATTTCCTCTCGGGGAACGCCCAATTGGTCGGCGATGACATAGACTGGTAACGGGGTGGTAAATTCGCGAATAAAATCGCATTCGCCGCGCTCAATGAACGTGTCTATAAGCTCGTGAACAATATCCTCCATGTAGCTTTCCATCTCATCTACACGAGAGGCACTGAATACCTTGTTTACCAGCGTGCGGTAAACCTTGTGTCTGGGTGGATCACTGGTAATCATGGTGTCTACCGGGTCCCAACCTTTGGCATAGATGTCCAGTACTTCCTGGGCGGGTTCTGGCCCTTTTAACAGATGATTGAAGTTGTTGGAGTAGGTGGCGGTGTCTTTCAATAAATCCTTTATATCGGCATGGCGGGTAACCATAAATATATTTGTGTCGGGTAATTGGTATACCGGCGCTTTGGTTTGCAGTGATTCATAAAAGTCGTAGGGGCAGTTGAGCACGGCCTCATCAAAGAAATTGAAATCTGAAGGATTATTTTCCATCGGTTTATCCATATCGAATGTGTTTTTTTGGGTTTTTTGAGCCAGTGATCCGTCGGGTTTCACAGCTCACCGCTGATATATTTGTCTATGGTCTGGTGGTAGTGACGAATACGTACCTCGTGGTAATTGGCCAGAACCAGTTCACGTGATTTGACGTTGTGCATGCCTTTTTGAATCATTGGCATGTTGAGTAAATCCTGGTCGAAGATGGTGCCCAGCGATTCGCCCAGTTCAGGTGCTTCGGAAAAAAGTTCGTTTTCGCCCATTCGCCGTACCGGCACATCCTTCGGGCGCTCCGCGTCGCTGGCCAGCTGACAGATCACTATGATCTCCATGAGCGCAGTTTTGTGGTCATCGCCGTTGGGCCGGAATCGGTAGGTGATGTTGGGGTGGAACCCGGCCCAGGGTGCGAAATTCGGGAAGATGGAATACAAAATGGAATCCATGCGTACCGCGTTAGTGGCAAAGCTGTCCAGTGGCTGGTCGTGATTCTTGCTAAACGCATCGGAGTTCTGCTTACCGATAAATTCCCGGGCTGTCATGCCCTCGGGAACCTCCGCTTCAGTAGGTCTTGCAACCATGG
>JBALVT010000080.1:0-17837 GCA_036961345.1 Halioglobus sp. | reverse complement strand
TTTTGGAGCAGGGCCCAACGTCCATCGGCAAGCCCCTCGATTACGTAGGCTTCCCAGAGTGGCCGCGACCGATCCATCGGGCGACCGACGATGCGTGCCACCTGCTCGGCGAGTTGATCAGCGGCACCGGGGGGCGCGAGGCCGATGTGTCGAACGTGGAAGTTGAGATCGAAGTTGTCATCGTCGACCCAGTACGGCCGATCGAGTTCGAACGGCACTTCCACGACCTTGCGGCGGAGCGGCTCGAGGTGTCCGACCATGATGCCGAACCGCTCACGCACGGCAGCGAACGGATCGAAGTCCGCAGACGGGCGGTCGTAGATGCTCAGACCGTTGACGTGACCGTAGGTGTTTGGTGTCTCCATCAGCAGAAAACTGACGTCGAGCCCTGTAAGTTGTTTCATCTCGGTTCCTTGAGTAGAAGAAGGATTAATACCCCAATCACGTTCAATCTACTCTACGAAGCACTCTACTGGCAATCACTATGCCGCCCGGCCTCCCCTTCGCAGGGGTTCAGCAGCGCCAGCTGGATCTCGACTATACAAAGATCCATTCACCCATCTGTGGGGCGTGACGCCGGACTACTTCATCGCCCACAACTGGCCAGGTTGCTGGGAATCGGGGTGGGTGGTGGGTGTATTCTTCGGTCGCTACCCCAACCAGAGCCCGGGTGGTGAGGGTTTGACGGCCTACGTGGACGGCGAAAACCTTGCCGAAACGGATATTGTGGCCTGGTATACGATGGGATTTCACCACCTTACAAGGCCGGAGGACTGGCCGGTATTACCAACGGTGTGGCATCAACTCAAGTTGCGACCCTATGGTTTTTTTATCCGCAACCCGGACCTGAGTCGGCACCGTATAGAGCAGATGATAATTATGGTCCTTTTATTTGCTACCTATGCGTCTAAAGAGTCTTCGCGTGGCGACTACACTAACTGATCTGTAGGTCTCAAATGCCTGAGTCGTGAGTTTGAAATTCGGTGTTTGACCTATCAAATCAACCTAAGGTGATTGGCATGAATTCTTCAAAGAGAATGGCACTGGCTGTAATAACGGGATTATCAATAAGCGGCAGCTGCCTTGCAGGAGACGACATTGATAAGAAAATTGCCCACGCAAGAGCGGCTGCACCAGCTTTTATCAATACGGACGCTACTATTGTCGTAAACGGTAAGGTGGTGGTTGAAGGCAACAACGGTTGGACTTGTATGCCAGACACCATGCCCGATGACGGCGCAGCTATGTGTAGTGACGGCATGTGGATGAAAATGATGAGGGCGCTGACCAGCAAAAAGGATTTTGCCGCCGATGGCGTGGGTATTTCATATATGCTGCTGGGCGATCCTGGCGCGGGGGTTAGTAATTCAGACCCATATCATTCAGACCCCAAGAGCGCCCCGGATTATGTTGAAACTGGTCCGCACTTGATGATTATTGTGCCGAAGGAGCTTCTGAAGGGGATTACCAACGACCCGAAAGTTGGCGGGCCATATGTCATGTGGGGAGACACACCGTACGCACACATTATGGTTCCGGTGGCCGACCTGGAGTGAACCTGCATCCATTTCACTTTGAATAGTCAGCCTTCAAACGCGTCGTGGTCTCTTGTCTCGTCGCGATTAGCGCTCGTTACTTTGAACCTCAAGTGCCGAGCGTATCCAGCTAGAAACGCCACGATGTTTCCCAAAATCATCCAAATCGATCACAAGCACTCCGTCTGTAACTGCCAGGTCATAATCGTGCCTCTCCGAGAAAGCTGAAATAGCGGTTTTGTGCTGTATGTCGCAATACACTATGTCGAAATGGGGCTTCCAGGCCGTCAAATTAGCCCTGCTTTTCCCCAAAAAATATTTCGTCATACAAAGCGTCATAAAAGTCTTTTTTTGATACTATCATCGCCACGCTCTAGCACGACTGACAGCGTGCCTTCGGCCACCATGGACACACAGATGGGAATGTTCCGAACAATCGCCAAACGCCTTGCAACAACAGCCTTTCTGGTGATCCTCGGCGCCTGCTCAGATGGCTCTGACCACCCCGCCCCGCTGCCCGAAATACCCAAGACCGAAGCCCAGCTATTGCGCGCGCAATTCGGTTCGCTGGAGGAGTTTTTCACCGAGGAGGGTATGCAAAAAATCCTCGACTTTGAGGGTGTTTCCAGCCCAGTTACGCTGATGCAACTAATGTCGGTTACCGACCGGGAGGTGTTTTCAGCCTACGAGTCCGAGGTGGCGACAGTATGGGAGAGCGCCTCCGCAGAAGCCAAATTTGCCAGTGATATTGTCGCCCAGTTAATAGGTGAGCGCCCCTTTACCGACACCCGGCTTATCGAATTCCCCAACATCTTGATGTTGCTTGACGCCATAAACACTGAAGCCTTCACTGCGGCGATGAACACGCTGTCTTCTGCCAGCACCGATCACGCCTGGGTTTTGGGTATTGAGACAATGCTACCCTTCGAAGCCGGGGGCAACTTTAGTGATTCAAGCCTGCTTGACCTCAACGAAGAACAGGCAAAAACGCTTGTGCAGGCAAACAATTCAGACACCGGCACGCTGGGGCCAAACAGTCAGGTCATCATCGATATGATTGTCTCCGATAAGCCAGACCCATTCTGGATGGTCAACCTGATTGACCTGTACGATGAGGCCAACTACCCCGATGGACGGGCAAGCGATTTAACGGGCGCAGAAGCCAACGCCATTTATGGCCAAGCCATATTGCCAATGCTGATCGCCTACAACTCCTTTCCCACACTGGTGATGGATGTCGATATTGTTTTGACCCAGGACGATGTTGAATGGGAACAGGCTGCCATGGTGCGCTATGCGTCGAGAGATGCGTTCTTACGCATTTTTGCGCTCAATCCGGATGCAGATGACACCGTAATTCACAAAGAAGCCGGCGTTGAAAACACTCTGGTGAATGTCTCCGAGATGGCCGAATCAATGAAGCCCGAGCCGCAGGCAGGGTTTTTGTATAACTTTCGCTACTGCGAGGTGCTGCTGGCATCGCCCGATGGTAGCCAGCTAAGAGCCGATGTATACAATAGCCTCGGCCTGAACCTGTGCCCGCAAGAGCAGTGGGACAGGCTGGACAGCGAAGCCATCGCACAGGAATTTGGCGCCACCCGTGCGCTGTTAAATGGTCCGAGATTCTGGGTGCTCGACTCGATAGTCAGCAATAGCCCACCGCCGGAGCAGCCTGTTATTGGGCTTTTCGGAGATATTGAAATGCGCCTGGTTGCCAGCGTCTTGCTGCCCGTTGATGGCCTCGACGCCAATATCGGTGGGGATGCCGCCTACCGCGTGGCCGAAGTGAGCCGCGATACGATATTTTCCTATGTTGCCGGGCGACAGGTGTACGAACTGCACGACCCCGACGGCAATCGCTACATGATGCAATCTTTTAGCCGCGCCAACGACCAAGACCTTCAACTGAGCGAACTGGCCTCTCTGGGTGCACGACTGGAGTTGCCAGAGGGTTGGCGATTTGTCACCCGTACCCTGGCGTTTGCTTTCGATCTGCGAACTGTTGACGGCCTGGCGCAAGTCGTTACAGATAATCTTAGCAATACATATCAACGAGTGCCCTAGTCGCACACCAACAACTACAACTACAACTACAAAGAGAACAGCATATGATTACTTTATACGGCGCTGCCGCCTCCCCATTTGTCCGCAAAGTAATGGCAGTGTTAGCCATAAAAAACCTGCCCTATGAACACATCCCATTGATGCCTTATTCCAGGGACCCGGAACTGGCGAAAGTCAGCCCGCTGGAGAAAGTACCCGCGTTGCAAGATGGAGACCTGACTATTTCCGACTCCAAGGTTATCTGCCGTTACCTTGAAAATGCCTACCCTGAAGTTCCGGTGTATCCCACAGACGCGGCAGAAAGAGCCATGGCTGACTGGTATGAGGAATATGGCGGCACCGCCGTTGCCGAGTCTGCCGCAGGGCTGTTTTTCCACCGGTTTATGCGCCCTATGGTCATGAAGCAGGAAGTAGACGAAGCAGCGGTAGAAACACTCATCAACAAAAAGCTGCCACCGCTGCTCGACTATATCGAATCACAGCTGCCTGCTGATGGCTTTTTGTATGGAGATCTTGGTGTGGCCGACATTGCCCTTTGTTCACCGTTTGTGAATGCGGGATACGCAAGCTACACCATCGATGCGCAGCGCTGGCCCAAGGCCGCAGGTTTTGTCGATCGGGTAAAAGCCCACGGTTCCATGGCCCCTTTGCTGGAAGCAGAAAAGGCAATGTTTGGCGGCTAATTCGCGTCGGGGGTTAATCCGGCTGCAGCTGTTGCCACAACATGTCTGCGGCCGTCTCACACAATTGCTTTACCGAGGCTGAATCAGTGTAAATACCGTCTATCAGCAAGCGACTGATGCCGTGCATGGTGCCCCAGGCCACCTGGCTAAAGCGCAGCACATCCAATTCCTGGGCAACATACCCGCGCTTTTGCAAGCCTTGCAGCCTCTCAACATTGGCCCGCAAATAACTGCGTGCCGAGCGTGTCAGCGATTTTGTGAGGCTTTTTGAGCGCCACAATTTACCCCCGTACATCAGATCATAGTATTCAGCATTGTTGACCGCAAAATTTACGTAAGCTTTGGACCAATGCAGCATGGCATGCCTGCCACCGTGCCCCCTGCCTTCATCCAGGGCCCTGGTCATGGCATGGCCAAAACGTACAAACCCCTCTTCAGCCACCGCACACAAAAGGCTCTGCTTGTCTTTAAAGTGATGATAGGGCGCCGTGCGCGACACCCCGACATTGGCAGCCAGTACGCGTAAGGACAGTGCAGATTCACCCTCTTGCCGAAGAATACGCGCCGTTTCATCAAGCAGCACCGCCTTGAGGTCGCCGTGGTGATAGGTCGTTTTACTGTTGGAGTTTGCGCTCGTCATAGCGGCAATTTAACAGCCTATCTTGACACTGTCAAAATTAACCGCTACTGTACGCATCCAAATCTTGACACCGTCCAGTTAATTGAGGAGTTCACAGCATGAGCCAGAAAATACCGCGCAGTAATGACAATGACTACACCGGCGAAATCATCTCCCAACGGCAGCAGTTTATCGAAGAGAAAACGGGCGCCAAACTCGACCACACCAAAAAATTCACCTTTGACCCTGAAACAATGGAAGGCAACTGTGAGGGCCTGTTTGGGGTGGCTCAGTTGCCGATTGGTGTAGCCGGCCCGCTGCTGGTCAATGGCGAGCACGCCAAGGGCGAATTTTATGTGCCCATGGCAACCATTGAAGGCACGCTTATTGCCAGCTATAACCGCGGCATGCGTGTTATTCGTGAAAGCGGCGGTGTGATGTGCACCGTGGTGAGCGAAGCCATGCAGCGTGCGCCTGTATTCATGTTCAAGAATGCGCGGGACGCGAGAGATTTCAGTATCTGGTTGAAGGATAATTTTGAAGCTGTGAAGGCTCAGGCCGAGTCTACAACCTCGGTGGGCAAACTGCTGGAAATCGAACAGTATCCAGTACACAGCATGGTGTACACCCGCTTTGATTACAGCACTGGCGATGCAGCCGGGCAAAATATGACCGGCAAGGCCACATACGTTGCCTGCGAGTGGATTCGTTCACAGTACAAGGCCCTGCGCAGCTACGGACTCTCTGGCGGCATGGATTCTGAGAAAAAGACCTCGTTCGTGAATTCCCTAAAGGGGCGCGGCCGCAAAGTCACCGCCGAAATAACCATTCCAAGACAGGTACTTAAAGACGTACTGCGGACCACACCAGAGCAAATGCAAGCGAGTTTAAGCATTAGCACCCTCGCGGCATTCCTGACCGGCGCTTCCAATAATGCCGCCCACCCTGCCAATGGCCTGGCTGCACTGTTTATGGCTACCGGGCAGGATATGGCCAACATCGGCGAGGCCAATCAGTGCAGCGTGCATAGCTATGTGAACACACAGGGTGACCTACACTATTCCATTACTCTGCCGGCCCTTATTATGGCGACATTTGGTGGCGGCACCAGCCTCGCAACCCAACGGGAGTGCCTGGAAATAATGGATTGCTACGGTAAAGACAGAGCCTACAAGCTGGTGGAAATTGCCGCCGGCCTGGTTATGGCCGGTGAACTCTCCCTGATCTCAGCTGCGCGAACCGACAAGGAAACAGGCGCTAACGAATGGGTTGACGCTCACGAAAAGCTCGGTCGAAACCGCAGCTAACGTACCCGCACCAGTGGTTCAGGTTTGCTCCTGAACCATCTGCCAGCCCCGCTGCGCCGATGTGCGCGCGACGGCTTCCATCATTTGCCAATGATCAGAACTGGCATTGCCGTCAAGCCCGCGCTTGTACACCCCCTGCACGATAGCCGCGGACCGAAACAAATTAAAAATCAGGTAAAACGGCCAGTGCTCAATGTGGTCCCTGCCCGTTAGCTCGCAGTAGTAGTGCAAAACCTCTTCCTGGGACATAAAACCCTGCTCGCCCCTCGCTTGTGTATAAGGCGTATCACCTAAATACTCACCCGCACACCAATAGGCCAGGTCGGCCAGTGGGTGGCCTATGGTCGAAAGTTCCCAATCCAGAATAGCGGCTATTTTGGGTTCGGTCGGATCTATCACGCAGTTGGGAATTCTATAATCGCCGTGAATGATCGAGGTGTCGTCTTCAGCCGGAATATTGTCAGGCAACCAGGCCATTAACGCGTCCATGGCCGGATCTTTGTCCGTTTCAGAGGCGATATACTGCTGTGACCAGCGGTGGATTTGCCGGGCATAATAATTGCCGGGCCTGCCGAACGTCTCCAGCCCTACCGATGTGGCATCCACACTGTGCAGGGCCGCCAGAGATGCAATGAAATCTTTTGTCAGTGCTGTTCGCTGTGTGGGCGAGAGTGCAGGCAGTGTATTGTCCACCAGTATTCTGCCTTCTACCATCTCCATCAGGTAAAAATCAGTACCGATCACACTGTCATCCTGGCACAGTAGATAGGCTTCAGGGACCGGCACCGGCGTATCGCGCAGAGCCGAAATCACCCGGTATTCCCGGTCCACCGCGTGTGCGGACTTTAGTAATACGCCCGGCGGTTTTTTGCGTAGCACATACTTTTTGTCCGGGGTAATAAGCTGGAAAGTTGGGTTCGACTGTCCGCCCTCAAACTGCAGTAGCTCCATGGCAGAAAAATCCAGATCCAGATTCTCCTGTAGATAGATTTGCAGCGCATTTTCGTCAAACTTGTGCTTCGCGCGGACCGCGGTCAGCTCTATATCGTCGCTCATATTCAATCCAGGTTAGGTTTCTTATTGCGCCATTATCCACATTTTTCACCCGTAAGCATGCATGGCGAAGGTGTTTTCCTGGCAAGCATTAGGGTGAGGGCGCAATTTCCGCCTTATCTTGCTGAAACAGGTTTGCCAGTTCTTCGCGGCTCAGAGTTGCCCGCGAAACCATAGCGTCGATGTCCAGACCCGTCTCGCTGGCCCTCTCCACGGACTCTTGGTCGTGATGCCTGAAGATCTGCACCATATTACCCGACTCCACTTCACCAAAACCGTATTCGCTTAATACCTGCTCAGCGGCGGCCAGACTCCCTTCCATCATTTCACGAACCACTTCGTGCACGCCTAATTGCTGATAAAGCTGCACGCTGAAGCGGTTATGTGCACGCGCTATGATCCGCACCTCGGGGAAGTTCTCACGCACAAGCGTGGCCAGGCGCAAACCGTCCTCCTCATTGTCCAGCGCTATCAGCAAGACACGCGCGTGGGCAATGCCCGCTGTTTTAAGCAGGTCCAGACGGCTGGCATCACCGTAAAATACTTTGTTGCCAAACTTTTTTACAAACTCAATTTGTTCGGCGTTATTGTCCAGTGCCGTAAAGGGAATACCATTCGCCGCCAGAATACGCCCGGTAATCTGCCCAAATCGACCGAAGCCGGCGATGATGACCTCGGGCTCGTCGTGCTCCCCTGCATCGTCGTAAACCCTGGGGCAGTTTGGCGTACTGAAAAACTGGCTGTGCAAAATCACCAGCGGTGCTGTCAGCGCCATTGAAACACCCACAATCAAGGTGATTTGATTGGCCAATAAAGGCTCGACCAGTCCGTTGCCAGACGCCTGCGCCATAACCACAAAGGCAAACTCTCCTCCCTGGGAGAGCATAAGGCCCACATGCAGTGCATCTTTTGAGGTCTGTCCATTGAGTCTAATGAGGGCCCAGATTACCAGCGTTTTAACGATAACCAGGGCCACAGCGGCACCTACAATCAACAGCGGTTGGTGGGTCAGTAAACCCAGATCCAGATTCATACCTATGGCGATAAAAAACAGCCCCAATAAGAGGCCCTTGAAAGGCTCTATCTCCATTTCCATTTGATGCCTGAAACTGGAGTTGGCCAACAACATGCCGGCAATAAAAGCACCCATTCCCATGGAGAGGCCGGCCGCCTCCATACCCAGGGCCGTCGCCAATACGATCAGTAGTGCAGAAGCTGTCATCACCTCGGCGCTGCCATAGGTCGACATTACCCGTAAAAAAGGATTGAGCAAAAAACGGCCCACAAACAGCACGGTAACAATGGCTGCCAGCCCAAAATACCACGGCGGCGCATTAGACGCAGAGGAGCTGGCCAGCGCCTCAACCAGTAACAAAACAGGGATTACTGCCAGATCCTGCATCAGCAAAATACCAAAACCCTGCTGACCCGGCGGGCTCTTTAGCATTCTGTGTTCATTCATAAGCTGGATGGCAAAAGCGGTGGATGATAGTGCCAGGGCCAGGGCAATGACGACGGCGCGAGGCCAACCGCCAAGTACGAAATAGAGCACCACCGCAATCAGAGCGGCGGTAATCAACAGCTGCCCGCCTCCAGTCACAACCACGGCATTGCGCATGCGCCACAGTTTCTGGGGCTCAAGCTCAATACCGATTAAAAAAAGCAGCAAAACCACCCCGAGCTCGGCCACGTGCAAAATAGTGTTCGGGTCGTTCACCAGATTCAAAACTGACGGACCAATTAGCGCCCCGGCGACCAGGTAGCCGAGAATAGCCCCCAACTTCAGCTTTTTGAAGACGGGAACCGCAACCACTGCGGCACCCAAAAAAATAATTGCAGACCCTAACGCACTCATCGGAAACTCCCCACCGTTTAGTCAGCTACCAATATCACGGGCATAGAAGAAGCTGCAAGCCCAGGAATTGTGGATCCCTGCAATCAACTTGGCGCCAGACCTGTATAATACCTCCCCTGCATATTCGCATAGACCCCCAAGAGCGAGCACTGCGTTGCCCAACCCCACCCGAGAATCCAATACCCGGTTCTTCGCCCGTTATATCGCCAATCACAAGTGGGCTTACGGCCTGGGTATTATTTTTATCTTTGTGACCAATTGGCTGGCTGTGAGCATCCCCGCCTACCTCGGCCAAAGTATTGACCTGTTGAGCGACGTTGCCAAGGTCGAGAACCAGAATGAGCTAATGCAGGTTATTGCTACCGTCATTGCCTTTGCCCTGGCCATGGTCATCACCCGCACTGTGTCGCGAATCTTATTTTTTAACCCGGGCCGAGCAATAGAACGTGAGCTAAAAGACGATGCCTTCGCCAAGCTCACTCACATGCAGCCGGATTTCTATCAATCACACGAAAGCGGCACCCTGATTTCTATAGTAAACAACGACGTCAACGGGGTACGGGCACTGGCCGGTATTGTGATGCTGCAAGTCTTTAACATCGCGTTTGCGCTTTCGCTCACCCCCTTGAAGATGTACCAGATATCACCAAGCCTGACGCTGTACTGCATATTCCCGGTGTTGATAACCTTCGCGATTGCCCACAACGGCATCGCCTTCATGCGCCGTATGATGCGTATACGCATGGTTGAACTGCAGGAGATGTCGGCAAAAACGGTGGGGTTTCTAAGCGGTATAGAGGTAATCCGATCACACGGTATTCAGCCCTGGGCGGAGGAGGAATTTGAACGCGAAAATATAAAAATCAGAGATCGTTCCCTGCGCCTGGCAAAAGTGAGAACAGTTATTCTTCCCGTTATCGCCTACACGGATCGCCTGTTGAAAGTGATGATTCTGGCCATTGGCGGCGGCTATCTCATTAACGCGGAGCTGTCTCTTGGCGAGTTAACGGCTTTTCTTTCCTATGCATCCTTGCTCGCCATGCCGTTCATTTCTCTGGGAATGGTTCTGTCGGCATGGCAAACCGGCATTGTCAGCCTGGAAAGCCTACGCCGCATACTGGACCTGCCAGTTCACGAACAGGATCAAAAACATTTGCCAAACCCCCAACGCGAACAGCTTTTTTCCAAGGAAATTCGCATTAGCCACTTGAGCTATTACTACCCGGGCAGTGACATCCCGTCCCTGAACGATATCAGCTTCGATATAGCGCCAGGGCAGACCGTGGGCATTCTTGGCAAGGTAGGCTCGGGGAAAAGCACACTGGTGAACTGCCTCAACCGATATCTGAATGTGGAGCCCGGCACGGTATTTATTGATGAAGAAGATATTACTGCGCTGTCGCGGCGCGACTTGCGAAGCGCAGTGAGAACCATCACCCAGGATCCCTTTATGTTCTCCGACACAGTGTTTGAAAACATTCAGTTTGGCTCGGCCGGGCGCGATGACCCACTACCACTGAAACAGGCGCTTTACCAAAGCGACATGCTGAATGAGGTGCAACTGTTCCCCGAGCGCGAAAACACCTTAGTAGGCGAAAAAGGTATTTTGCTATCGGGTGGCCAGAAACAGCGCCTGAGCCTTTCCAGAGGACTCTACACGCCCTGCAAACTGATGATTCTCGACAATGTACTGTCTGCGGTGGATAACGAAACCGAGCGCTTCCTGCTGGACCAGATTTTCAATAACTCGCGAACCACAAGTACTTTGATTGTGTCCCATAGAGCAACTGTGCTGGAGAAGGTCGACACCATCCTGGTTTTGGAGGAGGGTCGCATCATCGCCAGGGGCAACCACACAGAATTACTGCAAAGTTCGCCCCTGTACAAACAAACCTGGGAGTTACAACAGCGCGATGGAGGCGTGAGCGCATGAACAAATCAGCGCCCGAATCCAGTCAAGAGCAAAACATTCACTGGTCAGTAGTGCGTCGTTTTCTGGGGCATTTCAGACCCTATCGCAAGCAGGTAACGCTTGGGGTTTGCCTGATTCCTGTCTCCGTGGCGTTCAGTATTTTGTTCCCCTGGCTGATCATGAAAATCATTGATGAGCAGTTGGTGCCGGGGCACAGTGAAGGGCTGTTGCTGGCCTGCTTCGCCCTGGCGGGAGTATTGGTCGGCAATTATCTCGCCGATGCCATATTCAACTACTCGCTGCAATCAGCGGCACAATATGCCATCGGCGATATCCGAGCTGAAATGTTCAAGCGGGTGCTGCACTTCCCGCGCCGCTATTTTGACAAAACCCCAATGGGAGTTACGCTAACCCGGCTAACCAGCGATCTGGAAGCGATTAGTGAGTCCTTTACCCAGGGCCTGCTCAGTATGGTACGGGACGTACTGGTTACCCTCGCGCTACTGATCTTTCTAATGTTTATCAGCTGGAAACTCACCCTGGTCCTGGTACTGATAGGGCCGCTGATTTATTACATCACCGAGATTCTCAGGCGCCTGTTGCGGGACGCCTACCTGAATGCCCGCGTAGTTCTCTCCCAGGGAACAGGTTATTTACAGGAGTGTTTGAGCGGTATAAAAACCGTGCAACTGTATAACGCAGAGGAAGATGTGCAACGCCGCTATGGCACCTACACCCTGGGTTTTTACAACGCCCAGTCGAAATCCAATCTTTACGATTCAGCACTTTATTCAATTATTGAGGGCATCACGACCATTAGCATGGGCCTGATCATCTGGTATGGCTCCAAGGAAATTCTGGCCGCCAGTATTTCTCTGGGGGTATTGGTGGGGTTCATTAATACTCTGGACAAAATTTTTGTACCCATACGTGACTTCACCTCGCAAATGGCCTCTATACAACGCGCTTTTGCAGCGTTTGATCATATCGAGGAAATTTACCAACAGGAAACCGAGCAAGACCTGCATCAACATTCCAGGCTGGGAGCTCCAGGTCTGAGTGATGCGGAACAACAAACACTGCAAAACTTTCGCACTCTGGAATTCGAACAGGTGAAATTCCGCTACAGCGCAGATGGCCCCTATGTGTTGCACGGTGTGTCATTTAGCCTGAAAAAAGGCGACAAAATTGCCCTGGTGGGCAGTACCGGCTCGGGCAAATCAACCGTACTGCGCTTATTGACCAAGGCCTATGACAACTATGAGGGTTCTATAAAACTCAATGGCATTGAATTGAGCCGTATTTCCAGACTGGAAGTGAGCAAGTTTTTCTCGTTGATGCAGCAGGAGGTGTTTTTATTCAATGAAAGCATTGAGTTCAATATTGCACTTGGGCGAGAATCCTGCGGCAAAAAAGACGTCATTGAAGCCGCCAAATATGTCTACGCCGACGAATTCATCGAACGACTGCCGGGTAAATACGATTTTGAGCTGCTGGGAAATGGCAGCAACCTCTCCGCTGGCCAGAGCCAGTTAATTGCCTTTGCCCGGGCGATGGCCAACGGTAGTGAAGTTGTCATGCTTGACGAGGCTACCAGCTCGGTCGATTCGGTCACCGAACGGCTCATACAAAAAGCGATAGATCACGTGTTTGAGGAAAAAACGGTCATTGCCATAGCCCACCGCCTCAGCACCATTCAACATTCAGACGAAATACTGGTGTTGGACGGCGGCACTATCATTGAGCGCGGCACACACAGCTCGCTCATTGCACGGGCGGGGTTCTACGCTAATCTGGTTGAGGAACTGGTGCAGGAATAATGAAAAAACCAGAATGAATTGCCAAACATCATTAAAACCACCAAAATCGAGTTCAATGACTCGGGAGCTTATCTATGTCGATACAAATCACTCCAAGTGGACAGGCCTGCGGCGCAGCCATAACCGGTGTAGACCTGACCCGCCCTCTTGAAGCCAATGAAATTGCCGCCATACGCACTGCATGGCTTGAGCATCATGTGGTGTCATTTGCGGATCAAACGTTGACTGATGATGATCTCGAACGATTTTCGCTGTATTTCGGTGGTTTTGGTGACGACCCCTTCATCGCTCCGATACAAGGACGCCAACACGTCATTGCCGTACAGCGCAATGCCAACGAAACAGCGCCCCTTTTTGCCGAGTCGTGGCATACCGACTGGAGCTTTCAAGAGGTACCGCCAGCGGCAACCTGCCTTTATGGCATTACCATTCCGCCAACCGGCGGCGATACCTGGTATAACAATCAACACAAGGTATTGGATGAAATGCCCGAGGCATTGCGCAGTAAGCTCGAAGGAAAGGTCGCAATACATTCAGCCAAGGCCGCTTACTCCCCGGATGGCATGTACGGGAAAGAAGACAAAGCCAGCGATCGGAGCATGGAGATACTGCCTTCGGACGAAGCCAACGAAACCCAGCGCCATCTGATAATACGCAACCACCCCGAGACAGGCCGCCCCGGTATTTACGGATGTTTTGGTTACATCATCGGCATTGAAGGCATGGCGGACATCGAAGCGGTGGATTTATTGGTGGAACTGCACGAATGGCAGACCCGCCCGGAGTTTCACTATCACCACAAATGGCAAAAAAATATGTTGGTGATGTGGGATAACCGCTCGGTGTTGCACCGCGCTACTGGCGGCTATGAGGGGCACGACCGCCTGTTACACCGCACCACGGTAGCAGATAAAGCCGCGTAAAGCGGCTACATAAGAGAGTGACCTAGTTGCACTGATGCACTTTAATCGTCCACTGCGCTCCTGAGTCTATGCCAAATTTGTGGGCAAAATTGGCCTGATTCAAGGCCAGTGAAAGATTCAACAAACTGTTCACATACACCAGCGGTTCACCTTCGGGAACGGCACCAAAGGAAGCGAGATACGGCAAGGTTTCTCCCAGTCTTACAGTATCGCCCTCGCGGACCACAACACACACCTTATCGCCTAGCTTAATGCCCGCTTTGGCGATCAGGTCCTGGTGAATATTGGTCCATACATTGCCGAACTGGGGATCGAGAATAGGAATATTCCCGTATATCGCGCCGTCTTTCACTTCCGCTCGCTGATACTCAATGGCGACCACTTCGGCGGGCAATTTCGGGCCTACTTCTTCAAAACTGATCGCCCCGGCGGCTAGCCGAGCACCGGTATAGGCGTAGACATCCCGCCCGTGGAAGGTATAGGAATCTGCTGACCCTGCCAGGCGATTAACCACCTCGTCAATTTCACGCACTTCGGCGATGCCCTGATGCTCGGCAATCATAGTAAGCGTGCCATTGTCTGGCGTTACAAAATAGTGGCCCGTACGGGTCTTCAATACAACAGACTTTCGTTTGGTGCCAACACCGGGGTCTACCACACTCACAAAAACGGTACCGGGAGGCCAGTAGGATGCAGATTGATACAGGCGATAGGAGGCCTCCCACACATTATAGGTAGGCACCTCGTGGGTGAGATCATAGATTGGCAGATCACTGTCCACGCCAAAGGCGACGCCCTTCATTGCTGACACGGCACCATCTTTCACACCAAAATCAGATTGGAAAACCAGCGCGGTATCACCCGCCTGGGCCACAGAAACTGACAGGCACAGGAGCATGGCAAGCCGGGTAAAATCTCGAGTCATTCTATTCATAGATAATCCAATATCGTGGAAATAAATCACTGACACCGCCGAGCGCGGCATCAGTGGTTTGTTCGCTAAAAGTTATAGGCAGCGCGAGCGTAAATATAGCGACCGTTCATACCAATTGGCGGAACAACATCGTAGGGCAAGTTCCCGAAATACGAGATGTCATAAATAGACTCATCGGGGTACTCGTCGAGCAGGTTGTTTGCACCCAGGGCAAAAGAAATGCCGTTGTTAAAGGTGTATTGAACATCCATATCCAGCGTCGTGTTCTCGCCATAGGTTTGCTCGGGTTCGAAACCACCGCCAAAATCAAACACCCGGGTAGTTTCTCCGTAGCGCGTTACCCGCGCCATGGCAGACCAGTTATCGTTCGCCCAGTTGGCAGAGAGTATCCACTTGTCATCCGGCGCCGCTGTTTCCAGGGTATTTATTTCCTCGACGTTGTCAGTACCATCGTTGGTGATTTCGGTATCGTTGTTGTTATAAGCCAAGCCAAATACAAAGCTCTGCCAGTTATACTGCGCAACAACATCAAAACCTTCAGTACGGGTATCTACAGCATTGGTAAAAAACTGTGCCCCTTGAATACCCGGGTGAGCATCGGCTTCAGGCAAACTCGAAACGGGATTGCCGTCGCTGTCTTCAAAAATGCCCTCGGAGAGCGTAATCCGGTCATCGATATCAATACGGTAGAAATCGATGGTCAGGCTAAAACCACTATCCCAGCTACCGGAGACACCCACGCTCAGGTTCTCGGACTCTTCCGCGTCAAGATCCTGCGCGCCTAAAGCCTGCGACAATGGGTCAGAGGTGGGAAGAATCGCGAAGGTCGCCAATGCTCCACCGGCTCCAAAATCTGTTGATGTAGCTTGATAAGAGCTCTGAATTAATGAGGGTGCGCGAAATCCGGTACTGGCGGCACCGCGGAGTGCGATATTATCGGTGATTTCAAAACGTGCCGTAAGTTTGCCGTTAAACGTGTCACCAAAATCGCTGTAATCCTCGTAGCGAACAGCGGTACCTACCAGCAGCCGTTCGCTGAGCTGGAACTCGGCATCCGCGTAAATACCATAGGAGTCGCGATCTTCGTCGACAGCGTCTTCAGGCCGCAGTCCCTGAATGCCCTGAGACCCTGGCGCCGCATCACTGTTTTCACCCAGTGCATAAGATGCCGGAGAACCTTGTTTGGTTTTATAGGTTTCGTCTCGATACTCGGCGCCCAATCCCAGTGCAGTTTCAACACTCCCCAACATCAGGGTTTTGCTCACATCAAAATTCAATAGAAACTGCTCGTATTCGAAGTTACCTACTTTGAACTTGGTAGGGCTTGAGGTCCCTAAAGAAGCATTGATGGAGTTTTCAACATCCAGATCAAATTCACTGCTGCCATAATTGGCGCTGAGATCCCACAGCCAGTCGCTGCCGCCCTTCAGGCCTATGACAAAGGAGTTATCGGTAGCTTCACCAACGTTTCCAGGTAAAAACCCGTTGGGATAAACCTCAGGAACATTGCCGTAGGTATCATTGGGATAACGGTAGAAGTTTGATCCGGTGGCCTCACGGGAACTGGTGCTGGCAAAACCATACACACTCTTGTCACCACTTAGCGGCATGCCGAAATTAACAAAAATCCCGTAACCGTCTTCTTCGGGGTCCCCAACCTTATAATTGATTTTGCCAACGACATCAGGGTTGCCGGCATCATTTTCAAAAAACGGTACATCGTCAAAACCCGCGCGATTGGTTGCATCACGAGTACGGTACTGGCCGCTGATGTTGATAAAACCCTCGCCCAGGGATAAACCTACGTTGCCACTTAGCAGGGTTGTTTCGCCGTCAGTAATGTCCTTATCGGTAGGAGAAAAATCGGTATTGTGCTCGCCGTATGTCAGCGAAACATTGCCACCTTCATCACTGTCTTTCAGAACAATGTTTATAACACCCGCTATTGCATCGGAACCATATTGTGCCGCCGCGCCATCGCGCAATACTTCGATACGTTTAATGGCACTCACGGGAATTGTATTGAGATCGACTGGCGCACTACCCCGGCCGGTCTTGCCGCCGGTATTAAGAATGGCCGTTGTATGCCTACGTTTACCGTTAACTAGCACCAGGGTATGGTCGGGACTCAGGCCACGCAACTGTGCCGGGCGAACAATATCGGCGGTATCGGAATTCGACTGCCGTGGAAAGTTAAAAGCAGGGGACAAATTGTGCAGCAACTGACTCAGCTCGCCATTAAACGAGCCCGCCTGTTCGAGGTCTGAGGCGGTGAATACATCAACGGGGACAGGGCTATCCTGAACACTGCGCGGCTTGGTCCTGGAGCCAACGACAACAATTTCTTCCAATTGCTCGCCATCTTGTGACAAAGCCACCGCTGGCTGCATCAGGAAGCTGCCAAGCGCGGTACACCCCAATAAAAGCGGTTTTGACCAGTACAATGTCGTCTTCATACTACAATATCCTCGTTAGAAAGCCGGTGGTATATCCACAAAGGGCGGCATGCTAGCACATTGATTGACCCTTTTAAGCATTATCGCAACAGTGCCGCAGGAGAAAGGCAATCCAACCGTGGAGCGAGCGGTAGCCTGCCAACACTACTGCCAAACAGTATAGACAATATTATCAATACACCCGAGGTAACGATAACCGGCTAAAACTCAGTCGTTTGCGGAAAATCTGGCCACAGCGGCGGCTGTAAGCGGCCCAAAATGCCCGGGAAACCAGTGTTTGAATTGCGTCATACCCAGTAGCGTTTGTATATCCACGTCGTTGTCGATGAGATCACACATAAAGAAATGCCGTGCAGGTCGTTCGGGGCGAAAGATCTCGCCCCTGACTAAATCTCCGACAAATACGACCTCATCAAAGGCGACAAGCAAAGTGCCCAGCGTGTGTCCCGGCATAAGAATAATATCGCCTTCAATGCCCAACTCGGCAAGATCAAAAGATTCCCCCACCAAAAGATCGGCTTGAAAAAGAGGGTGTTTTTTTCCCCTCCGGCTCAAATCGATAGCCACGGCAAGCGCGCTGGTTGTACACAGGGGTTGCTGGACCCCCTCACTAAACACCTTTGCATCACCAACCCCACCTATAACCTTGATTCCATAACGCTCACGGAAATGCGCA
>JBALVT010000007.1:0-53405 GCA_036961345.1 Halioglobus sp. | reverse complement strand
CCCGGAATTTCACGATCAACTGTGGGTAAACCCCATGGGTGTATCATTCAAGCAGATCAAAGTCTCTGACTTGCTACGCGTCAGCCACGCCGGCGAAGTTCTCGAGGGAAAGGGCCTGCTCAATGGTGCCGCCTACACGATACATTCAGCCATACATGCCAAACACCCCAACGTAACCGCCGCTGCGCATGCGCATTCTGTATATGGCAAGGCATGGTCGGCCATGGGCAAAACCCTGGACCCCATCACCCAGGATTCCTGTGCATTTTATAAAGACCATGTTTTGTTCGACGATTTCACGGGTGTCGTTCTTGAAACAGGTGAAGGCGAGCGCATTGCCGAGGCACTGGGCAATAATAAGGCCGCCATCTTACGCAATCACGGCCTGTTAACCGTAGGCGCCAGTGTGGAGGCGGCTGCCTGGTGGTACATCACCATGGAAAGAACCTGCCAGGCACAATTAATGGCCGAGGCTGCGGGCACACCAGTGCTCATCGACCCTGAAAATGCTGCCATCACCCACAAAACTGTTGGCAGCGAGCTGGCGGGCTGGTTCAGCTATCAGCCTTTGCTGAGCGTTATCACAGCCGAACAGCCGGATATGTTTGATTAAATATAACAAGAGGATAAACACATGAACGCACCAGCGAGAGCAAAGTTTAAGGAAATGACCGAAGGCACCGCCGAAGATTGGGGCATTATCGCGGAAAATGCGATGGAGCTGTGGGCCGGATTGGGCGGCCGGGTAATCGACCATCTGCGTCTGTTGGATGGCGATTTTGGTGGTTTCCCAGTGGATCGCCTGGAACACAGTCTGCAAACTGCCACCCTGGCGCACCAGGATGGGCGCGATGAAGAATACGTGGTTTGTGCACTGTTACACGATATTGGCGACACCCTGGGGTCCCTGAATCATGCGGACCTCGCAGCGACGATATTGCAGCCCTTTGTCAGTGAGCAAAACCACTGGATGGTCAAACACCACGGTATATTCCAGGGTTACTATTTCTTCCATCACCTGGGCAAAGATCGCAATATGCGCGATCAGTTCAAGGACAATGAGCACTTCAATTACACGGCAGAGTTCTGCCACAAATACGACCAGAAAGCCTTTGACCCCGAGTTCACTGCGATGCCTCTGGAAGAGTTCATTCCTATGGTAGAGAGGGTTTTTGCACAACCGAAGAACTCGATGTACTTGTAAGCTCAATGAATTCGTAAGCTGATCCAGCGAAAAACCTATTTGCTGGTGGTGCACAAGGTGTGTACCACCAGCAGATATTTAGTCCGAAGTTATTTCTTGGCTGGGCGTTGCGCTCCAGCGCCCGCCGCCCTCATCTGCAACATCTGTTGCATCTGCTGCATCATGCGATCGATGGTAAAACTCGCCGTCGCCTGACGCGGGGGAAACTCACGGAAGGTTCCCAGCCATTTACTGACTTCCTGCTGGGTTGGCACAAACAACCACAACTGATCCGCAAAGAAACGCGCGTACATCCCCGAATCCAGTGACTCCTCGTAGGGATCGGTCCTCAGATTAACCACTCGGGGGAAATTGAGGGACTCACGGGGACCACCCCAACCCTCCATAGACCAACCAAAGTGCATCTTCCAGTCGTTCCAACGCATGGCATTAAAGTTGGCGTTATCATCAAAATAGAAAATGTTGGTGCGCCTCCCGGGCTCCTTGCCGGCCAGCGCCTTACTCTGGTCAAATCCATCGAGGTGGACCTTGAAGGTTTTGTCGCCGGCGCGATGCCCCTTCTTCAGTTTGTCGGCAATACCGGGTTCACCGGCCGCTGCCAGGAAAGTGGGCAACCAGTCCTGATGCGAATAAATATCGTTGATCACCGTGTTCTCTTTGACTACTCCCGGCCACCGAATCAGCGCAGGCACTCGCATGCCACCTTCCCAGGTAGAACCTTTTTCACCTCTAAAAGGCTCGGATCCGCCATCCGGATAGGTATTGGTCTGAGAGCCGTTGTCGGTGCTGTAAACGACGATGGTATTGTCTGCAATACCAAGATCGTCCAATTTATCCAGCAATAGTCCGACGTGATAATCATGCTCCATCATACCGTCGGCATAGAGACCGTAACCCGAACTGCCCTGCCATTTGGGCGCTAAACGCGTCCAAACGTGCATGCGCGTGGCGTTAAACCAGACAAAAAATGGCTTGCCGTCCTGGTGCGATTTGTCGATAAATTTTAGCGCCGCGTCGGAAAATTCCTGATCTGCCGTTTCCATACGCTTACGTGTAAGAGGCCCGGTATCTTCGATTTTGCCGTCGGCGTAGGAGTGGATCACCCCGCGCGGAGCAAAGCGCTTACGAAATGCCGGATCCTTGGGATAGAAGTAGGTCTCCGGTTCTTCCTCCGCATTCAAATGATACAAATTGCCGAAAAACTCATCAAAGCCATGATTGGAGGGCAAGAATTTGTCTTTGTCGCCCAGGTGATTCTTACCAAACTGCCCGGTGGTATATCCGTGAGGTTTGAGCAATTCAGCAATCGTTGGATCTTCAGCCTGCAAGCCGATCTCCGCCCCGGGCAGACCCACTTTCAGCAGGCCCGTGCGAAGAGGGTGCTGGCCAGTAATAAATGCCGAGCGGCCCGCAGTACAACTTTGCTCACCGTAATAATCGGTAAACATTGCACCCTCGCTGGCGATGCGATCGATATTGGGGGTTGAGCCACCCAGCATGCCACGGTGGTAGGCGCTTATGTTGGACCAGCCAATATCGTCACCCCATATCACCAGTATATTGGGTTTGTCCGTTTTCGCCTGGGCGCTGACTGCACACAGGCTCAGTAGCGCAACAGCAATGCCGCGCCACGTTAAATTTGCTCTCATGGGTATTCCCTCTTGTGGATGAATAACACTGACTGCATCAGGCAGTATAGGCTACCGGAAATATAGCGTCTGGGAATGACTACCCCGGCCAGTAACATGGTCGAAAACCTCCAATTGGCCGACCCAGAGTAAACTCGGCCCACACCGGTATAGATGATGCTTTTGAGCTTGATGTATACTCGCCGCTGGAACAAATCACCACAATGCGGAAGAACTACTCCATGCTTTTGAAATTCAGACCACTGTATTTGATTATATTTTTGCTAGGCCTTACTGCCTGCGGTGAGAGCGCGCCAAGCGGCGCTGATGAGGCCATAACCGGCAAGACCAAAATCGAGACTACCGCCCCTGAAGAAAATTCACAGGCTGACCTTGCTGCCACAGTCGCTGCCCCGCTAGATACAGCTATACCAGAGTCTGATGCAGCAAAAGACATTTTTAGAGAATCCTGGGACGGCGACCTGGATGTTATGGAGGAACGCCGCGTCGTCCGAGTGCTCACGGTCTATGGCATTGGCCGCTACTATCTCGACGGGCCCGAAGAAAAGGGACTTGTATATGAAATGTTCAAACAATTTGAAACCTCGCTCAACAAAAACCTTGATCGCGGCCATTTGAAAGTGCACGTGGTATTTATTCCGCTGGCACGCAGCCAACTCATACCGGCACTGCTTGAAGGGCGCGGGGACGTTATCTCTGCCGGCCTAACCATTACCGACGAACGCGCCCAACAAGTGGCCTTTTCCGACCCGATCAGCAAACCCGTTAGCGAAATCCTCGTGACCGGGCCCTCCGCGCCGGAGTTAAAATCAATAGATGAGCTGTCTGGGCAGACTTTATATCTGCGGCATTCGAGCAGCTACCGGGAGAGCATTGAACAACTCAACGCCAAATTTCTAAGTCAGGGCAAAACACCGGTCACAATAGAACCGCTTTCAGAACTTTTGGAAGACGACGATCTCATAGAAATGGTCAACAGCGGTTTGCTGCCCTGGGCGGTGGTAGACGCGTATAAGACGCAGTTATGGGAGGGCGTTTTTGAAAACCTGACAGTACGCAAGGATATAGTCTTTCGATCCAAGGCAAGGCTGGCCTACGCGTTCAGAAAGGACAGTCCAAAATTTTCAAAAGAGCTCAATGCTTTCATAAAAACCCACAAGCAGGGCACCCTGCTCGGCAACATGCTCACCAACCGCTATTTACGCGACTTCGACTGGGCCGCCAATGCGCTGGAGCAGGATGAATACGAGCGTTTCGAAAAACTGGAGAGCATCTTTAAAACCTATGGGGAGAAATATGGCATCGATTATCTCATGGTAGCGGCGCAGGGTTATCAAGAGTCCCGGCTGAAACAAACTGCCAAAAGCCACGCCGGGGCCGTTGGTGTGATGCAGTTGTTGCCCAGTACAGCCGCAGACAAGAACGTAGACATTAAGGATATCTCTAAGGTAGACCCTAATATCCACGCGGGTATTAAATATCTAGATTTCCTCCGGAACAGATACTTTAACGACCCAGACATCACACCACTAAACCGTACCCTGCTCGCCCTTGGCGCCTATAACGCCGGCCCCAGTAGAATGATCAACTTACGGAAAAAGGCAGCGCAACAGGGGAAAGATCCCGACGTCTGGTTTGACAATGTTGAGGTTATAGCCGCTCAGGAAATCGGGCGAGAGACCGTGCAATATGTGGCCAATATCTACAAATATTATGTAAGTTACCGGCTCAATACTGAACAACAGTCACAACGCAAGGCTGCACGGGAAAAAGCAGGTATAAAATAGAACGTCGGCCATTACACGCTGTCTGATGCCTGAAGGTAAGCAGATTATTAATCGCAAGGAGGATTGGGGTGCTATGCAAATCACGTTACCCTGGGTTCCTATTGCTCTGACACTGCTGCTAGTGGGCTGCGGAGGCGGTGGCAGCGGCGGGGGCAACAGCAATACGCCTCCGGTCACTCCCACCCCTGAACCCACGCCGCCCCCGGTCGTCACCCCTAGCGGTTTCAGCATTTCTGGTACGGTAAGCGTCTCGGCCAACTTGGGCGCTGACAGCGACACCAATAACCCGGAAGCTGTAGCGCTGCCAAACAACTCAGTGGCCACTGCGCAGCGTATTTCCAATCCATCAACCATTGGTGGTTATGTCAATCAACCCGGCGAAGGGGAGCCCGGGGCTCTGCTGGAAAATGGCGACAGCGATGACTATTTCGAAATTGAATTATTAGCCGGACAGACCATAACGCTTCTGGTCGCTAACTTTGAGCGCGCCGATGCCGATCTCTATCTGTATAATACCAGCGGCCAGATCGTGGATTTTTCCATTGAAGTCGGGCAAGTAGAATCGCTAACGATTCCCGCCGATGGTATCTATATTGCCAACGTATTCGCTTTTTTCGGTGCCACAAACTATGCGCTCGCAGTCGGTTCAAGCACCGGCATTACCAGTGCTATACCTGCGGTGGCCAATTCCATGTCTGCCGATAAGATCATACCCTGGCAGGCTGTGGTACTGAGCCAGGCGGAGACTCCAGAGCCGGCCATCACATTAACCCAAGACAGATTAAGTGCGCGGATGGGCATGCGCGCACGAGCTGAAAATCCAGGCGCTCGCGGGCATGGAGTGGGACAACGCCAAAGAACCCAGTTGCGACGCCTGCATCACGCCGCCGTCACCGCGCAACAGCAAATGAACCGGCTGGGCACAGCCTATAGCAAAAAGAATCAAATAGCGGACCTACAATTACGAGCGGGCTGGGAAACCCTGCTCACTATTAAGTCTCTCAAACGCGATCCAAAGGTCATCATGGCAGAACCCAACTACCGGGTGCACACGATGGCCACTCCCAACGACCAGGCCTATCCCTCGCAGTGGCACTATCCGCTGATTAGCCTGCCGGCAGCCTGGGACCTGACAACGGGACAACCCGAGGTAATCGTTGCGGTGATTGATACCGGTATCTTAAGCGCGCACCCCGACCTGGCAGGGCAATTGGTCGACGGTTACGATTTCATCGCCGACCCCGGCCGAGCGCGCGATGGCACGGGAATAGACCCAAATCCTGAGGATGCCGGGGATGGCGGTGACTTGGGTAACAGCAGCTTTCATGGCACTCACGTTAGCGGCACCATAGCGGCGACAAGTAACAACGGTATTGGGGTGGCCGGTGTCGCCTGGAATGCGAGAATTATGCCCCTGAGAGTACTGGGCGTAGACGGCGGAGCTTCTTACGATGTCGATCAGGCCATACGCTACGCGGCCGGACTTGCCAATGACTCGGGCACAGTACCCGACCAGCGAGCCGATATCATCAATATGAGTTTGGGGGGCGCCGGTTTCAGCCGATCCACTCAGGCATTGATCAATGAGGTAACACAAGCCGGGGTCATAATTGTGGCGGCGGCTGGCAATGAGGCAACAAACACACCCGGCTATCCCGCATCCTATGATGGCGTAATCTCCGTGAGCGCCGTCGATTCGCAGCGCCGCGCGGCACCCTATTCCAACTTTGGCAATCGCATTGATATAGCAGCCCCGGGTGGCAACAACGGCATTGATATCAACGGTGACGGCTATCCGGACGGCGTGCTGAGCACCGGCGGCTCACTCGCTGCATCCGGAACGGTCAACTTTGTGTACTCATTTTCAAATGGCACCTCGATGGCCAGCCCGCATGTTGCTGGCGTAATGGCGTTAATGAAATCGGTCAATCCCGATCTGACGGCACTGGATATTGACGCCCTGTTACAAAGCGGTGACCTCTCTGATGATTTGGGCGCGCCGGGAAGAGACAACATCTTTGGTCACGGCCTGATTAACGCACAACGTGCGGTCGTTGCCGCACTGAGTGCGGCCGGCAATCCACCGGCCCAGAATCCGCGCCTCGGGGCATCCAGTACTCTGTTGAATTTTGGCAGCGCGGGAGAGTCTCTTTCGCTTCTACTGCAAAATAGCGGCCGCGGAGATCTCGGGCCAGTGGCAGTGACCACCTCAGAAGATTGGGTACAGCTGCGGGCTGAAAACATCAACAACAACGGCGTGGGCACCTATCTGGTGAGTGTCGATAGAGCCGATCTGGCAAGCGGTATTTACAACGCCAAAATTTCGGCTACTTCCAGGGTGAATACCGTTGAGGTCGATATACTTGTTTCCGTAGTAGATGAAACAACTGGTGGAGATGTAGGACTGATTTATCTTCTTTTGATCAATAACGAAACCCAGGAAGCGGTCGCTCAATTTGGTGCCTCCGCCACCAGCGGGCTCTATCCCTACCGATTCAATAATATACCGCCTGGCAGTTACGAATTTTTCGCCGGTACAGACGCGGACAATGACTTACTCATCTGCGATGCCGGAGAGGCCTGTGGCGCCTATCTCACCACAGATCAGCCGGTGCTTATCGAGCTGGAATCGAACCTGGAAGGCATTGCGTTTCCAATAGAATATCGCGTGGCCATTCCAAACATCAGCAGCTTGTCCAAGTCACCGAAAGAGTCAGCGCAACCTGGCATCAGCCGCGCTCCTTGATTACAAGCGGGCAAGGCTTAGCGCGCTGATTCCAATTTGAGCGCGGTATCGGCCAAACGAGATTTCAGCCAGTATATTTCGTAGTCATTTTTTTCGCCGGCCTGGGCATTGGACATCAATCGTTCAAGCGCCAGACCGCGCAATTCCAACGCAGCTTTGTCCTGCGGGTTTCCAGCAAGAGCCACCTCCATAATATGCAGCGTTTTAACCGGCTGCCCCTGTTGCAAAAAGTTCTGACCCAAACTCAAAAGCGCTTCGGAGCCCGCCACTTCTGCCAACTCCGAATACACTTCATTGGCGGCTACAGGATAAAGCTCTGTGGTGCTTTCGAAGTGAAACCAGGTGGAGTAATAGTCCCAGATGCTCCTGACTGCCCAATCGACCTTGCCGTGGTTTTGTACCAAATAGAGTTCTGGCGGCAGTTTTATTTCCTTCATCAGATCGCGCACACTCTTGCCAGCATTCATACCGGCAATTGTTTCATCGTGTACGTATTGAACCGCGTCGCGAATGCGCTCCATGCCCTGACGAATTTCCACGGCACCCACAGTCGGGTCCAGATGGCTGGGAACAACAACGTCAGGCTCAAGTAAAATCAGCTTATTCAAAGAAGCGATATATTCTATCGGCTTGCGAATTTTTTCACCGCGCATGGTAAACACATTGGGGAACTGGGGAAACTGTGGCCCATAGAAATCCCCGGTAAATAGGATTTTCTGCTCGGGTAGCCACAATACAATATTGTCCGCGCCCTCTGCACCGGGGGCACCGATCACCTGAAACTCAATACCACCGAGGGTGAACGAATACACATCTTCATCATCAACAGTAATAGTGGGCGTGATACCACCGTAGCGCATCATTTCAATATCTACCCGTTCTTCAGGAATCCATGGAAACAAGGTGCGGTTACGTCCATAGAGGTAAGGTTCCAGTTCTGTCAGGTAGCGCTGCTCCTCCACATAATCCTTATGAGTGATAATCTCAGTGCCCTCTTCCATCCAGAATTTGGCACCGCCGATATGATCCGCGTGGGAGTGGCTCAGAATGATTGAATGGACCGGCGCGTCAGAGACTTGCTCCTTTAGCAATCTAAGCTGCTTGGCCGATTGCAGAACCAAACCCGTATCATAAATCACCACCCCCTCGTCGGTATTGATCATGATGGTATTACCAACGCCGGTTGCATAGTAAATATTGTCGGCGATCTTGCGCACCTCTATCGGCCTGGCAATCATATCAACGGCACTGCCATGACTCTCAACTCCCTCCTCATCGCCATCGCTGTTTCCCAGTTGCTTGGCGGCCGCATCCCCGATCATCTCCATGGTCTTGAGTTTGGTCTGTTTTTTCACGCGTTTGCCAACGTCGTCGTTAGTGGCAAACCACACAGCCACGGCAACGATGATGGCCATCACCACAATTAGCTGTTTGCCGATACCGCCGCGCTGCTGGCGAAGATCGCAGCTCACTTGTCGAATAGAATTCATTGCACTTCCTCATGAGTTTTTTGCACTACAGGTGCGTCATAACCAACAAAAATAGGGGATGACCAGGCACGCTGATTGGCCGGCGCCAGGCAGTCATCATCTGAAGAGGTTCGATAATCGCCATAACAGGGATTAACCTCTATACATTGTCCATCTTGATCGTATTCACAGCGCACATTGTCAGCATTAACCATTTCGGTTGCCTCCTGAATCGCTCGAACATAATAGATGGATTCCCGCATTCCAAGGGCAAAATCGGTGTCGTCAAATTCAACCTTACAGCCGCTTTGATCGGGCTCACATTCGAAACTTCGCCAGGGATCCTCAATCAATTCATCCACGTTTTCGTCTGCTGAAATCTGCGGCCTGATCCGCA
Organism: Halioglobus sp.; assembly: GCA_036961345.1. Taxonomy (GTDB): domain Bacteria; phylum Pseudomonadota; class Gammaproteobacteria; order Pseudomonadales; family Halieaceae; genus JBALVT01. The sequence goes on along the minus strand of JBALVT010000007.1, from coordinate 44,153 downwards.
CAACTTCAATACGCTCAATCAGATGTCGCTCATCGCCAGGGTTGTAGCACTCACCGCCACACAGCAGCTCCAGCCGCTCGGAACCCAGCCCTTTATGCGCAAAATCGGGGCAGCCGGGCAATTGTCTAAATGCACCGACAGCACCGACAGAAAAGTGCGGCACTGACGAAGCTGATGTTTCCGAACCCATGGGAAGTTTACCGCCTTCGGCGCGCATGTCGAAGCTCAGGAGAATACGGTCGCCCGACGTGGCGTACACTTCTTTACTCTTCAAACCGTCCCAAATGGCCTCCCGATTGCGCCCGTCACTGTGCACGCCAACCAGGCCTCCGGTTAGCCAGAAAGAATTCTGGCGCTCCATATTGCGCAAATTTACCAAACCCACATCCTTGGCTTTCGCCAGGGAAACCGACTGTGGTATCGGCTCTCTATCATCACCGCCCGCCCTATTGGCCATACGCGGATTATCAGAACCAAAAGCTTCGGTCATATGTTTACGATTCACTTCCTTATAGCCGGTTCCACCCTGTCCACGGTGGTTATCGCTGGAGCCTATCATGCCAAAACGGAAGCGCAGCGGGTCATCGGGCTGTTCAAAATCGGTAATCGCCAGAGCATATTGCGCCGTGGTACCGGGGCGGTGATCCATAGGGTCATTGAAACAATCAGGACAAGTGCCGCAATTCAACCAGTCGGTAACCTTTTGCCCGGGAATAGTTAAATGCCCGGAGTTACCCGCATCAACAAAGTTCTGCCGCGCCTCGAGCTCCCGGCTTCCGCATTCGGAATCATCGATACCTGCATCGTCACAGCGCTGCCTTATAATTTCACCGGCACGCCAGCAGCACGGCAGATAACCATCACTGGGCGCGGGGCAGGAAAGGCCGCCCTGCTCATTTTTCACCGATGCACGCCAGGGGCGATACTCCTCAGAGTTGCCATGGCCCGAGTACACTTCGAACAATATCTGGCGGTCCGGGTCATGCTGTGCCCGGTTCAGTTGTTTGTCGAAGGTGCTGGTGGCCGGCGTATTCATCCCCCAGGAATTGCCGTGCGGTATCACGATACTGTCGAAGCCCCACTGATCCAATTTCACAAACAGCTCCCGGGGGTCATTTGCAATCTCGCGGCAATCCATCGGTAAATCCCGGGTATCAACCCCAGACTCACACACAGGTGTGTCGGCCACTTCGTCGTAATAGCCCTGGATACCCCAATAAAACTCTCTATTTTCAAAGTCCATCAGGGACATCATAAGCTGATTGGCCCTGCCCATCGGCGCGGTTGCCAGCAGCTCTCTGGGCGCAGCAATCGCTCGAGAGGGAACCTTTTCGTCTTCAGTATCCAGAAAGATGACGTTTTTGTGGCCGTAGTGTTTTTTCGGATCGGTATTAACCTGGCTCCACTCCCAACCCAGGAAGGTCACCATATCGGGGTCAGTCTGATTACCCGAAACCGCATTGCACTCACGGATACTCTGCCGGGTTTCCTCCCAGCGCCGCGGGGTAATTCCCTCTGCATGATCGTTAATCGACCAAAAATCCAGATTGGAGCAATAGCGCGCAAAATCACAGGCATCCGCCGGTGGGTGAATTCCCGTGCCTCCCATTAAGGGCACGGACATAATAAAGGCATCGGGAGAAAAGGTGGTGTGCACGTGCAGGTCGCCAAACAAGATCTGCGAATTTTTACTGCTATCGACTGGTGATACCGTGGCCTGACGAGTTTCTTTATCAACTATTTGCGCCGGTGGAATAGCACCGCCGCGTATTTCTCCGCGACCCAAGGGTTTTGTGCAAGCACTGAGCACCGTCAGGGCTGCAACAACCACAATGCCGATACACCCTATGCCATATAGTCTCATAGACATTTCTCCAGTTCAGGATGGCGATGAATAGTAGTCGACGGCCGCCGCAATCGATTTTCAATGGGTTCCGGTACCCAGCCCAGTTCTTCACGCGCTTTAGTATTGTCGACATTAGGCAACAATGTAGAACAACGCAACGAAGCCAGGCTCATTCTATTGTCTTTGCGGGTGAAGAAGCTCACGAAATCGGTGACAGCGGAAATGAAAAACATCAGCACTGGTGGAATTCTGAGTCCCGGGGGCTTAACACCACCTGCATCGGCTGCCAGTGAAAACAGTTCTTTCCAATCCACCCAGCGCTCCGCAATAATGTAACGCTCGCCTATTTGCCCTTTTTCCTCGGCCAGTAAAAGAGCATTTGCTGCATCAGTGATGCCCACGCAGGGCCCGCCCCCATCCCAATAGATGGGCATATTGCCAAGTGCGGCGTCTTTTACCAACTGGCCATGCGGCGTCGGGACAACATCGTTGGCCCCGTAGGTGTTGCCCACACAACAGGCAACGCCTGGCAGTCCGCGTTGTCGACAGTACTCCAGGAAAAGGTCTTCGGCCTGAACTCTGCACAAGACATAATCAGGCGCCTTTTCCGCCCAGTTAAACTGATCGGCTTCAGTCGAGATGCCACTGGGGTTCAAACCCAATGTCCCGTAAGTGCTGGTAAAAACAAAACGTGACACGCACATCTCCAGAGCCGCATCCATACTCCTGCGCAGGCCTTCAACATTGGTTTCATATAGCGGAGCGGGATCTCTCAACCAGGCCCGAGTATCAACAATGCAGTAAAAAACGCTGTCGCAACCCAACATCGCGGCCTTTATGGCCTGCGGATCAGAGACGTCGCCCAGCACACGCTCCACTTGAAGGTGATCAATCGCGCGAGTATCACTGCCCGCTCTTACCATTATTCGAACATCGCGACCGGCATGCACCAATGCTTTGACCACGTGGCTACCGAGAAAACCACTTGCGCCCATCACCAAAGTGTTAGCCATCGCCCAATCGATCTCCAGAAAAACACCAATGTGGGTTTCTTCAAAGTTTAGCAGGCCAGCAAGATAGCGCACCGCGTACCTTTTGCAGATTACCCCTTAGGCCATTTTTGCTGTCTTATTGCACTGCGGTCCGCGGCGGGATTGACCTGCTGGCACCGGGCAACAAGTACCGCAAAACACGCTTCAAATTTTGGTCTGACCACCTGACCAAAAACCCGCTATACTCTAGCGAACACGCCAAGACCTCGGATATAACATGAAACTGGAAGCCGTCAGCGTTCAACGCCTTTACCTGCAAATCGCTGAACAGCTGGTTCAGCTGATTCACACCGGCGATATTCAGCCTGGGGAAAGACTCCCCTCCGAGCGCGACCTGGCCTCGCGCTTTGATGTCAGCCGACCAACAATTCGCGAAGCGATGATAGCCCTGGAAGTCAGCAACATGGTGGAAGTGCGTTCAGGGTCTGGAGTTTATGTTCTTCCTCAGGCTAAAGAAGGCCGCCTTGAAGCAATGGAAGACTTGCCAGGGCCGTACGAAATCCTGGAAGCACGTGCGCTAATTGAAGGCGAGGCCGCGGCACTCGCGGCCGAGCGTATGAGTAACGAAGACGTTCAGGAGCTAGGTCAACTGCTGAAGCAACTCATAGCTGAAATTGACTCAGGTGACATTGAAGCTGCCGAAAAAATCGACCAGCTTTTCCATATTAAAATCGCCCGCGGCAGCCGCAACAGTGCGATGCTATCTACCGTAAACTGGCTTTGGAAAATGCGCAATGAGTCTGAAATTGCCACCGTTTTTCATCGCCATGCCCGCGAGGAGGGTTCGACCCCAAGCCAGGAAGAACACCAGAATATTTTGGATGCGATCACCCGGCGTGACGCGGCTGCCGCGCGCGATGCGATGATCATTCACCTCGAGCGCGTCGTGCTTAATTTCAATGATTATACTCCGGAATAAATCCCTATGAGCACGGCGCTGCAGTTGCACCCCGACCGATTATTCCCGACCCAGGAAAGCACCCGTTCGATTGCAAGACGCTTGTATAATCATGTGAAAGACATGCCGATTATCAGCCCCCACGGCCATACCGATCCCGCCTGGTTCGCGCACAATGAGCCATTCACAGACGCGACAGAACTACTCGTAAAACCGGACCACTATTTATTTCGCATGTTATACAGCCAGGGCGTGCCCTTAAGCGCGTTGGGGCTGGGATCGGCCGGACGCGGCTCGGCCGGAAGCGGTTCGGCCGGCAGCGGCTCGGCCGGCAGCGCGCCCAATGAAACCGACAATCGCAAAATCTGGCATTTGTTTTCTCAGCATTATCATTTATTTCGCGGTACTCCTTCACGTACATGGCTAGACACGGTGTTCAGTGAAGTCTTTGGCCTGAAGGTGGCGCTGAGCTCGGCGACTGCGGACCATTATTATGACCACATCGGCGAATTGCTGGTGAGCCCGGAATATCTTCCCCGCGCTCTATTTGAACGTTTCAACATCGAGCTATTAGCGACAACAGAATCCCCGCTAAATGACTTAAAACATCACCAAACCTTAAGAGACAGCCAGTGGAATGGCAGAATAATTACAGCATTCCGTCCAGACCCGGTCGTTGATCCGGAATTCGAGGGTTTCATCTCCAACGTTGCCCAACTGGGTAAACTCACGGGCCAGGACACTGGTAGCTGGCAGGGCTATCTGACAGCGCTGCGACAACGCCGGGATTTCTTCAGGTCAATGGGCGCAACATCCACCGATCACGGCCACCCCTCAGCCGCTACCGCTGATCTGCCTATAGCACAATGCCAGCAGCTGTTCGCCAAAGCCGTGCAGGGACAATGTAACGCGGCAGAGGCAGAGCTTTTTCGTGCGCAGATGTTGACCGAGATGGCGGCGATGAGCATAGCAGATGGCCTGGTAATGCAAATTCACCCGGGCTCTTTTCGCAATCACAATGCCCGAGTGTTTGGCGACTTCGGGCGGGACCATGGCGCCGACATCCCCACGAAGATTGAATATGTAAAGGCGCTGAAGCCGCTGCTGGATCGATATGGCAACGACCTGCGCCTGTCGATAATTGTTTTTACTCTGGATGAAACCACCTACTCCAGAGAGCTGGCTCCGCTGGCCGGCCACTATCCAGTGCTAAAACTCGGGCCATCCTGGTGGTTTCACGACAGCCCTGAAGGCATGCGCCGTTTCAGGGAACAGGTTACCGAGACAGCTGGTTTCTACAATACCGTTGGATTCAATGACGATACTCGGGCATTCATGTCTATCCCCGCCAGGCACGATGTAGCGAGACGCATGGACTGTGGTTTTCTGGCGGAATTGGTTGCAGATCATAGGCTGCGAGAAGACGAGGCGATGGAACTGGCAGAGGACCTTAGCTACAATCTGGTCAAAAAGGCCTATCAGCTGTGAAAAGACTGACATCAGCGAGCGAGCTTGGCGTGGCAGGCGTATCCAAAATACCAAGGTACCACAGGGACAATACCGAAATTGGGATAGTGCATTTTGGTATTGGCGCCTTTCATCGAGCTCACCAGGCAGTTTATACAGAAGACGTCATGAACCGTCAGGGAGGTAATTGGGCAATCTGCGGCGTCAGTTTGCGCAGCGGCTCAGTGCGGGACCAATTGGCCCCTCAGAACTGTCTGTACACGGTATCAATCAACAGTGCAGCCGGGAGTGAACTGCAACTTGTTGGTGCTGTAAAACAAGTATTGGTCGCACCCGAATCACCGGCCGCCGTATTGGCAGTAATGAGCAAGCCCTCAGTGCATGTGGTCACTCTTACCATCACAGAAAAAGGCTATTGCCTGAATCCTGCGACGGGGATACTGGATGACAACCACCCGGATATAAAACACGATCTGACCCACCCCGAACAGCCCAGAACGGCTATCGGCTTCCTTGCGCGTGCATTGGCACAGCGTCACAAAAACGGCATGCCGGGCCTGACAGTAATATCCTGCGACAACTGGTTTGCCAACGGCAAACGTCTGAGCCAGGGTGTATTGGATTTCTGTGCAAAAGTCGACAGCAACTTGCCTCAATGGATACAGGAAAACTGTCGTTTCCCAAACACCATGGTGGATCGCATTGTACCAGTGACAACCGCGTTAGACAGAAAACGCCTTGCGGATACACTGCAAGTCGAAGACCACGCCTGTGTCATGACCGAACCTTTCACCCAATGGGTCATTGAAAAGAATTTCGCCGGGCCAGTACCTGACTGGCATCTGGCGGGCGCGTCACTGGTAAGCAGTGTGGCACCTTTCGAGGCGATGAAATTGCGCATGCTGAACGGCAGCCATTCCACGCTGGCTTATCTGGCCTGCCTGGCTGGCATTGAAACAGTCTCTGAGGCGATTGAAAAACCGGAAATCCTCAAACTGATCAAAAAATTAATGTCGCTAGAAATGGCGTCTACGCTAACGCTGCCCGCAAATTTCGATGTAGATGCCTATGCGCAGCAGTTGCTACAGCGCTTTGCCAATCCAGCGTTACACCATCACACGCGGCAGATCGCCATGGATGGCTCGCAAAAAATCCCACAACGTTTATTGCCCCCGCTGAGCGAAAGACTAGGTAAAGCAGAGAGTATCGACGCACTTATTCTTGGAGTGGCAGCCTGGATTCGCTATACCCGCGCCCTCGACGACGCCGGAAACGCCTACCCGATAAACGACCCGCTAGCGGAAAGGTTACTGCATATACATCAATCCAGCGGTCCGCGGCCAGAAGACTATCTACCGAAAATTTTAGACATAAGTGAAGTTTTTGATATTTCGCTTCGAAATAACAGTACTTTCACACAAGCTCTGGCGAACACCCTGGAGCAACTCGAGTCACTAGGTGCCATCGCCACAGCCGCCCACGTTGCAAAATAACTACAACCCGGACTGAAGCCCAAATAAACCCAGGCGCACTACTGGAGTGCGCCAGCGTTAAAACGCCTTAAGCTGCTTTCGCGCCAGCTTTACGTTTGGCGGGCGCTTTTTTCTTGGCGGCAACCTTTTTCTTGGCGGGCGCCTTTTTCACTGCTGCCTTTTTCTTGGCCGGCGCTTTCTTCTTGGCGACGGTTTTCTTCTTGGCAACGGCTTTTTTCTTCGCTGGAGATTTTTTCTTAGCCTGCTTTGCTGCAGCTTTCTCTACAAGCGCCGCAGCACGATTTGCAGCTTGGGCCTTTCGGTCTTCAAGCATAGCATCCGCCTTCATGGGCATATACTTTTCCGCAGATGCATAAGCGGCTTTAGCGATACCGGCGACAGCTTCTGCCAACTCTTCGACCTGCTTACGTAAGCCATCAACCTTTTTCTTATTGGCTGCGGTGGCCTTGGTAGTCATGGACGCGCGCGCTTTTTTCAAGCGGGCATTCGCAGTACTGTGCTTTTTGCGGGCATTGCCGAGATCGCGTTTCGCCTTGGCGTGCGCCTTCTCGGTTTCAGACAGCAGTTTCTTTCGTAATTGGGCAACTTTTTTATTCGCTTGCTCTGCCAACTTTGTGGCTTGAGCCAATTCTTTTTCCATCATGCTTGATGTACTCCCTATTGGGTTAGGTACCGCTCTTGTAGTGTATCCCTAATACATATATAGGCAACGTTTATTTTTTGACCACACACCCAGAATAAAAACCTGTTGCAGCCACCACCCAAACTGAAAGTACAGCGCGCCCCCCGCGCAATTTTTGCCGTCATGCCCCATAATACCTTCAGGACATAACGCGCAGGTGAACAGTATCTGGCAATACCTGCGAACGACTTAACGCGATGTTTCCAGACCAGGTGGTAAATACAATGGCCGACAAAAAATCATCCTTCATTCGAGCACCTCGTCTCGTCAGGCAAAAACTACGCAGCGCAGCCGTTGCCGGTGTGCGAAAAGACATCATTCATGCCGGGCGGGATGAGCAGGATTATTCCACCGAGGATCTGGAATACCTGGTTGCGGAAAAAGAAAAAGAAATATGGGCAGGCATAGGCTGGAAAGGTTTCGGAATTGCAGCTTTGTTACTGGGAATTAACATCGGAATTTAGCCATGTCATTGTTCAGAATAGTTAAGTACTCCTCGTTGCTTTTTTTCCTGGGAAAATACAAAAGTAAATTATTTAAGGTGATAGGCGTACTGCTTTTTGCAGCAATCACCTCGTTGCTTTATACCGATGTTTCCCAATACCTCCAGTTACAGCATCCAGGCATTGTGATTTACGCTCTGGCGGCAAAAATTCTCATCGTATACGGTTCTCTCGCTTTTGTACTATGGCAGTTTCGCCCGGAGCCAGAGCCGCAAGGAAAAGCCAATTCAGCCATACGCGAACCTGCAGCGAAAAATGAAACCCCAAATTCAGAGGCCGACAAAACACTGGCCAATAGCCCGCTGTCAGCATTGGAGGATGTCACCCACACAGATCACCTTCGTAGTCGCTACGACGGGGTACTGCGTGGGGAGCACGAAGATACGGACTAAAAATCTCGCCAGATTATTTGTCCACGGATAGCATAAATTTCGCCGCAGCCAAACGTGTTTCCTCGTCCAGATGAGCCTGTGGTGGCATTTCAGGATAATCATCCCGCTTTTTTACAGGGTTTGCTGCGTATTCAGCGATCCCCTCGGGGTTATCCATATACAGAGCTTGCAGAATTTGTGTTGGCGGACCAATCATCCTTGAACTGTATGCATGGCATCCCGCACAGACGCCATAGTAAGCCAGGCGACCTTTGTCGAGATCTTCCATTGAGCGCGGGGGAACAGGTTCGGCAAGTGTGTAACTTGTTACATTGGCCGTAGTAGATATGTCGCATTCACCATACTTATCCAAACCCAATGTTCTGAATCGCTCGGGATTGGAAATACACCCGTCATCCATACCCACCGTATCAACGATATCGGGAGCGCGGGCAAGCAAAGCTGTAGCAAGTGCTGCCTGAACAATCGCCGAGGGATTTTTGCCATTGTCATACATGAGATTGTTAAGAATAACGGGCCGATTTGGATAGGGATCTGAGTCGGGGTCCTTCGCAGCGTTGCCCGCCAGGGCAAAATCGGTGAATGTGATGCCCACTGAGTGATTTCCGGTAATAATGTTGCCTTCAACCACCACATCATCGCAAGCCATTACCAATATACCCGTACCTTCAGGAATATTCGAAACCAGCGAGCCTGGAATCGCAAAATTCGCGGTATTGTTGTTCACCACAAAGTTATTTCTAATGATTACATCACCACAGGTCTTAATGGGCAAACCCGGTGTAATAAAAGCGAGTATGCCCCCGGTATTGTCGTGGACATAGTTAGACTCGACCAATGCATAGCGGCTATTTTCAATTTCTATACCGGCAACGCTGTCAAACACCTCGTTGAAAACCACATCGATATTTTCAGACATGCCCACATAAATGGCCGCATCTTCGATACCCGAAAGCACATTGTGGGCAACAATACCGTTTTTGCCCAGCTGCGGGAAAATACCGTAGACGCCTGTATCAACGACGATATTATTACGAATAATAAAGTTATTACCCGCCTGCCCCATAACAGCATTACCCTTGTAATGCGTTATGAAGAAATTTTCGATAGTGACACCATTACCGGAATACAAAATTGCATCGTTGCGCAAGCCTTCACCCTCAAGCACAGGGTAATTGCCCTGTTCGATAACGCCAGATAATGTGATGTTGTCCTTGTCGATATACACGGTTTCTTTGTAGGTGCCAGGCATCACTTTGATCACTGTTCCTGGTTCTGCAGCGGCCACGGCATCCTGTATTGACTCACCGTCCTTGACGATTACAACGACCCCCGAACGGAAAGTTTCAAGACTGCGCACAACCCCCGGTAGCGCGTTGGCAGGATCTTCAGCACCTGCGCTCACAAATGCAGCTTTGGGCTCTGCAGCCACTTTTATAACCGTGGGCTCCGGTTTTCCCGATTGGCCTACAAAATAGCCTACGATCAATAAGGCAACAGATGCGGCAATTATTAAGATTTTATTCATTTCATTCTCCCCTCTTGGGAATCACTTGTGCTGGTAACTTGATTGTGTACCGGCTCCATACCCGAAGGCAATATTGTCGGCTCCTGGGGTTTAAAACTTTCATCGGTTAGGGTTTTCATAAAATCCACCAGTCGATCCAGTTCTGTGTCGGACAGGTTCGGTTCCCAGATATGCCAATGAATCTTCAGCTCCTCACCGGGAGGAACGGCATGGCCTCGGCCCTGGGTATAAAATTTCGCGGCTTCGCGTAAGGTTTCAAAGCGCCCGGAATGCATATAGGGTGCGGTTAGCGCAATATTTCGCAGGGAAGGCACCTTGAAGCCCCCTCTCTGAGTGGGTTCATTTAGAGATTTTTCAGCGCCAATATCAAAGGGCATACCCTCGGGCTCGGGAGTACCAATTACCGCTATCTGCTGGTTACTAAATAGTGGGGGTGTGTGGCATTCGGCGCAGCGGGCGACAAACGAGCGAAACACATTCATGCCCTCCTTCTCGGGCGCACTCAGCGCATCAGCATAACCGTGCGCATAATGGTCATAGCGGCTGTTCAGTGATATCAAAGAGGCCTGAAAAGCGGCAATAGCAGTATAAATTTGATCGAGTTCTATTCTATCGTCGCCCGAGCCAAATCGCTCCGGCCAGGCCAGGGCAAAAAGAGCACGATACGCTGGCAGTGAGTTGATAGTACTGAGTAGATTCTCGCGGGTATTAGCCATTTCCCTGTCGTCATAAAGAGGCCCCAGCATTTGCTCTTCCAGGGACGAGGCCCTGGCATCCCAAAACAGGCGTTCCTGAAAACTCACATTCCAAAGCGAAGGAGCAGAACGTGGCAAAGCTTGCTGACCCGCACCGAGGCTTTGCCCGCGGCCGTCGGCAAACCCCATGTTGGGATTGTGGCAACTGGCACAGGACAAATCACCGTCGCCCGACAGTGCCGGATCAAAAAACAGGTAGCGTCCAAGGTCAATCTGCTGCGGAGTAAAACCGTCTCGATATTTGGGCAACCCAGTCTTCAGTCCGCCAACTCCAGCCCCAACAAGAGAGGGGTACATTTGGTAGAGACTGCGCAACTCGCAACGCCCCGCCACCTGTTCAAAGCCAGGTGGACAATTCTCATTGAGGATGAATTGCGACGCAGCGACGGGAACAACACTACTCAGGCAAACCAGCAGCGTCAAAGCGCATCTAACAAACATGGTAGATCATGGCTTTAGGGGGCAGCAGTGCGACTAATAAAAAATACAACATCTTTCACAATTGTATCATCGGGTAGGAGTCCAGCCATGGCGCGCATTTGCTTGCCGGTTCGATCATCAGGATGCGTGCCGCGACTACCGGCACGAAATGCCTGTAATTGTGAAAGCAGGTACCAGTCGTCAGCCCCGCGCAAGCGAGGCGAATTCAGCGCATTATTCCCCTGGGCAGTCGCACCGTGGCAGGCGCCACAAAATTGATTGTAATAGTCCGCCCCCACCGCTGGGTCACCACCCTCCAAGGTATGGACCGCCGCCGGCGCTTCCATAGAAGCTATGTACGTCGCGACATCTATCACCGCCTGGTCATCAGCCAATGTCGCAGCCATGGGGGCCATCTGCCGGGCACTGGCGCTGGACTCAGGACCACCGCGAGTACCTGCTTTGAACTTCTGCAACTGCGCTACTATATATACCGTACTCAAATGAGTCAGCCTGGGCGCGTTGAGCGCTTGGTTACCTTCGGCATTTACGCCGTGGCACGCGGCACAGGTCGCATAGGTGGTTTTCCCGACCTCGAGGGTACCGGCTGAAAATACAGGGTTAGCGAAAACACTGAACAATCCAATAATCGTGGCGCAAAAAAATCGCATACCCAGTCCCCTGACAAGCAATATAGTTAGTAGTAATTAACATTTTAAGATGATCGCTGCCATTCTGCAACACACACCAAAATGTAGCTCAAAATTCCGCCGCTCGCCTGCCAAAGAAAGGCATTAATCCCCCTGTGGGTGCAAAACAGGACAATTTGCCCGACGTGGGCTAGACTCGGTATTGACCCAGCGCCCCCGCAGGGTATATTACTGGGCAATAATCAAAAGATAACAGAGGGAACCTTTATGGAATTCAACGCAGATGCGCACAGCATTGAGTGCCCAAAATGTCGACATGGCATGGAAGAAATCACCTATGGCGATGTCACCATTGATAGATGCACCAACTGCGCAGGCCTCTGGTTTGACACCGGCGAAGCTGACCAGCTGAAAGCAAAATGGATGGGCGATGCACTGGATACAGGTAGTCCCAACGAAGGCAAAAAGTGGGACACAGTGGAAGATATTTCCTGCCCCCGTTGCGCCAAGGACATGCACAAAACATCTGACCCGGACCAGCAGCATATCTGGTACGAAATCTGCAGCGAGCACGGTATGTTTATGGATGCAGGTGAATTTACCGACTACAAACATGAAACCCTCGCAGATTGGTTTCGCGGCCTGGTCAAAGGCAAGCGCTAAGCTCATCATTCGTATTTTAGGGGCGACTATGTCGCCCTTTTTTATGCGCTGATACTACAGTAAGGTAAAAAAAGTAAGTACGCACTATCATTAATATGCTTTGAGTGATTGATATGCAGAGAAATATTTAAGCTAGTGAGTACTATTAAAATTAGAGTATTGTATGGCGCGGGCGGCGCGGTTTACGCGGTAAAAGAATCCGCCTATACCATGTTCATTCTGCTCTTCTACACCCAGGTTCTGGGTTTGAGTGGCGTCACAACCGGCTTTATCATCGGCTTAAGCCTTTTATGGGACGCCATCTCAGATCCGTTAGTCGGTGTTCTTTCCGATCGATTGGAAAGCCGGTATGGTCGCCGACACCCCTTTATGCTTGCCAGTGCCATTCCAGCAGGGCTGGGCTTTATTGGTCTTTTCTCACCACCAGAGGCGATCCAGCAAAACGATATCCTGCTGGCCTCGTGGCTGCTATTTTGGTCTTTATGGGTGCGAACCTTTGTCACCGGCTTTGCCATCCCTCATTTGGCGTTATCGGCAGAGATATCTCGTCAATACCACGAACGCAGCCAGGTTCTAGGGGCAAGACTGGCCTTTATGTTCCTCTTTGTGGTGTTCGTACCAGCTCTGGCATTAAGCTCTATGTTTAGCCAACAAAACGGCGTGGATGGACGTTTCGTCGCCGCCAACTACCCCCTTTACGGCGCACTATCTTGCGCTGTAGTTTGGCTAATGGGCTCAATTTCAATATTTGGCACACGCCAGTTTATAAAACCATCAAAAAATACTCCCGCTGCAACAGCAACTACAATCAGCTTGCGCAGTTTGGTTCATGATCTGGCCAGCACTATGAAAAACCGGACTTTCCGGTTGATTATGGGCTATGACCTCATGGCGTCGATATCCTACGGGACAGTGGTTACTCTGAACATGCTCGCCTGGACTTACTTCTGGGAGTTCAGCGCAAAACAAATTTCAATCATTCTGGCGGTTCCCAGCATAATTGCGATTGGATTGGTCATGATCAGCCTTGGACCGCTGAGCCGTCGATTTCAAAAGTATGAACTGTTACAGCTTGCGGTAATCGGTGTCATCGCTGACATGTTATGGCTGTATCCTTTGAGATTGTTCGACGTGCTACCTGAAAATGGCAGTGCTACTGTATTTTGGCTAAATTTCCTGTTCATGCTGATTTTCATTTACTGCTTCTTGTTACGCTCAATCAGCTCATCCTCCATTGTCGCCGACGTGACAGATGAACACGAACTGGAATACGGGGTTAGGCAAGAAGCGACTTTCTTTTCGGCTATCAATTTCCTGAGTAAGGTCGCTACCGTATTCGGCCCGCTTTACAGTGGCATTGTATTGGAAGTGATTGGCCTGAAAGAAGGATTATTGCCTGGGGAGGTTCCACAGTCGACTCTAAATAACCTGATTCACGCCATGGGGCTAGGCGCGGTACCCGCACTGTGCATCGGCCTGATTTTCGTCACCAAGATATCAATGACCCGCGCACGGGTCGAGGACATTCAAACGGCATTGGACGCACGAAACGCAGGTGTTTAGTAATACCCTTGCATGCCTATGCCAGCATAAGTGAAAATGACGGCCCACAAACAGCCCGATGCCATTGAACATGAACGCAAATACCCGCGACGTCCGCATTCGCAACGCGCAGCCACTGATCACACCCTGGGTACTCGCAGAAGAACAGCCACTGCCCGATGCCCAGGCCGAAACAATCGCCAGTGCAAGACAAACAATCGAAGACATACTGTCCGGCAAAGATAAACGCATTTTGGCCATTGTAGGGCCCTGTTCAGTTCACGACCCGGACGCCTTACTGGATTTTGCGCGGCAGTTTAAAGCCCTGTGCGAACCGCTTAAGGACGCAGTTTTTCCTGTGCTGCGGGTGTATTTCGAAAAACCGCGTACTGTGGTTGGCTGGAAGGGCTTAATCAACGATCCGGACCTGGATGGCAGCTTTCATATCAACAAGGGACTTCGCACAGCGCGCAGGGTATTACTCGATGTGGCCGAACTGGGTCTGCCAGCGGCCAGTGAGTTCCTCGATACTACCTTCGGCCAATACTATGCAGACCTTGTAAGCTTCGGGGCCATCGGCGCTCGCACCGTGGAAAGCCAGATTCATCGTGAACTGGCCTCGGGTTTGTCCATGCCTGTTGGATTTAAAAATGGCACAGACGGACAAATTGATGTCGCTATCGATGCCATCCGCTGCGCCCAACACGGCCACTGGTTTCCTTCACTTACCCGCGAAGGTACGCCGGCAATATTGCAGTCGCAGGGAAACCCACACGGCTATCTCATCCTGCGCGGCGGCAAACAGTCAGGCCCCAATTATGGCAGCGAGGCCGTTCAAGGCGCCGCGATGGCACTTGCTGGAAAGGAGCTAACGCCGTCTTTGATCGTCGATTGCAGCCATGGCAATAGTGAAAAAGATCACCGCCGCCAGACTCAGGTAGTGCTCTCTATCTGCGAGCAAATAGAGCAGGGACAAACGGCGATAAAAGGAATTATGCTGGAAAGCCACCTTGTAGGCGGCAACCAGAATATAGCCGACGCTGGCCAGCTAACTTACGGGCAGAGCATTACGGATGCCTGTTTGTCGCTGTCTGATACAGGGCCACTGCTGGAACAGCTGGCGGCGGCGATACGCAAGATGGGCACTTAGGACCACCGAATCTTTGCCTACCAGCTATAACCAATACGGAATCTGTAAGTCTCATCCAGCGTGTCCACATCTTCCACTGCGCCTGAATCGTACTTCAATACAATTTCCGCCGCTCCTTCGATGTTTCCTAGCATTGGAAAGGACAACCCGAAGGTGGTGTTGAGAATAATATTATCGAGATCCTTTAGATTCCAAAGACCAACGTGGTTAATATACATAGAGGAGTCTCCCCCAAGATAATTACTGCTTATCTGTGCATCCCACGCTGCACCAAGGTATTCCTGATTGTGCTCCAATGAGATGAAATCTTCTATCACATAGGACAAACCCAATTCACCGCTCAGTGTAAATATGGGTTGCTCATAGAACTGGCGACCATAATAGGGCCCGGCATATGTTCGAAGATCCAGGTCGATAAACTCATCTTGCTGCAAGCCCGCCTTAACACCCCAGTAATTACTGCCCTCAAGAAAATAGTCGTATTTGCCCAGGATGGACCAATTGTCTGCGCTCTTTATGCCGTTCGCTTTATCGATCGCACCATTCATTTTAATCGTGTAGCGATCTTCAAGGCTGCGCCAGTAGGACTCCAGTTTGTAATCCAGTTCATCAGTATTCGTGTTGCCCCTCTCGTACCCAAGCGCAAGGCTAACCAGTCCAAAAGCCTTGTAGCCATCGCCCAATTCCCAGGGTTCCGGATTAACAAGAAGAATATCACTCATACCATAACTGGTCTGTGAACCCGAGGATGAGGTAACCAGCATGCTCTCTTGTTCAAGCACAATTGGCTTATCGCGAATGACAGAGCCATCGGCCAGCTGCAGCACCAGGGAGCCCTGGGTGAACATTGAATCAACCGTGGCAGAATCAATACTCAATGTGCCAGCAAAATCGGTATCTATGGACACCACGCCGTCTCTTACGCTGGTTACCGTGCCGAGTATTCGAGAGCCATTTTTTAACAGAATCTCATCCAGGGGCAATTCATTGGCCTCTGGAACGTCCTGCGCGTGGGCGCCAGCACTGGTCACAAGCGCTGCGAACAATACAGCGTTAAAAAAAATCCTACCTAACATACGTCTCACCTTGAAATTCTGGCCTCTTTTTATTTTACGGCCGCGTTTATGAACTTTTCGGCGAGCAATGATATAGAAACACTGCATCAGTCAAAAGCCTATTTACTGCCAATCTGATCTATGGAGCCGATTCATCACCCTATAACGGCGCATAACCTCGCCCCAGAACCTAAAAGCCTTGCAGCGGAGCGACTCTGAGAATAACTTGTAACACTTATGCAAGAAATTGCCGGGCCCCGGATCATGCACGATATAGTGGGAATTGTTGAACGCAGCCCATGGTTTGCCGAGATTCCCGAATCGGGGCTATCGCAACTTGCCACAGCTGCACAAATAAAAGATTGCCCGGTTGGTGCGTGCCTATATTCCGTAGGCCAACCCACCACCGCCATTTATTGCGTACTCGAAGGCCGCGTCAGAGTGTCAATCAGCAGCGCACTGGGCCACGAATTCACGATTGTTGACCTGGACTCCGGCGCCTGGCTGGGTGAGCCCTGCCTGATCGACGATGAACCGAGAATGTGCACCGCACAAGTGAAGGAAAAAGCCCGGGTCCTGTCAATTACACGCAACGTGGTACTGGAGGTCGGCAAACAGTTTCCAGTGCTTTATCGCAACCTGTTCAAAAACTCGATTCGCAATGAACGCCAGTTGTACGAATTGATGGGGGGAATGCTGTTCTACCCTCTGCGCGTGCGTCTCGCCGGACGCTTATTGATATTGCTGGAGGAACACGGTGAAGTCACTCCTGAGGGTGTACTACTGGAAACACGCTTGCGCCAAAATGACTTTGCACAACTGGCCATGGGATCTCGCCAGCGGGTCAATAAGATATTCCGCGAATGGACCGAACGGGGCATACTGTCCATGCGTGGCGAAAATTACCTTGTTAACGACATGAATGGCCTCCGAGCCGAACTCGATCAGGATGGAGAATAACAGTCACCTGCGCGACACCCCCACCACCTGAATTCTGATATCTTTTCCAATTCAAACTTTTTTACCGAGGTAACACTATGCCTGCTCCACTTCTGAACGAACGCGATCTCGAATTCATGCTGTATGAGCTATTTGACGCTGAATCCCTGATCGAGAGAGAGCGCTATAGCGACCACAGCCGCGAGACTTTTAGCGCGGCCATCAACACCTCCAAAACGGTAGCAGAGAAGTATTTTCTACCCATTCGCCAGAAAGTCGACACTCATCAGCCGACATTTGATGGCAAAAAAGTGACCATGATTCCCGAGATTAAAGTGGCACTGGACGCCGTAATTGAGGCGGGACTGGCGTCCCCCGCTGCGGATTACGAATTAGGCGGCATGCAACTCCCAGGTATCGTGACAGCGGTCTCCGGCGCCTATCTGTCGGCGGCGGCAAGCACGACAATGGGTTATATCGGCCTCACCAACGCCAACGCCAACCTGATCGAAGCGCACGGTACTGATGAGCAGAAGAAGACCTGGGTAGAACCCATGCGCGAAGGCCGGTTCGCAGGCACCATGGCAATGACCGAACCCGGTGCAGGATCCGGACTTGCCGACTTAACAACCAGCGCAATCGCGCAGGACGATGGCAGCTACCGCATAAGCGGTAACAAAATTTTTATTTCTGGCGGTGAACACGAACTCAACGAAAATATCGTGCACCTTGTGCTCGCACGCTTAAAAGGCGCCCCCAAAGGGATCAAGGGTATCTCCCTGTTTATTGTGCCGAAATTTCTGGTCAATGAAGACGGTTCTCTGGGGGATCGCAACGAGGTTGTGCTGGCAGGTCTTTTTCACAAAATGGGTGGCCGCGGCCAAACGTCCTGCGCACTCAACTTTGGTGAAGACAAAGGCGCAGTCGCCTATCTGGTGGGTGAGGAAAATCGCGGCCTGACCTACATGTTCCACATGATGAACGAGGCACGAATTATGGTGGGCAGCTCCGGAGCGATTCTGGCGATGGCGGGATACCAGTACTCCCTGGATTATGCCCGCGAGCGCCCCCAGGGCCGCCTACCCTCGGGAAAAGACCCACTCGCTGCACCGGTGAACATCATTGAGCATGCCGATGTACGTCGTATGTTACTCGCCCAAAAAGCCTATGCGGAAGGGGCCTACGCTCTGTGCCTGCTGGGCACGCAATTGGCGGACGATTTATATACTGCTCCCACTGAGGAAGAACGCCAGCAGGCCTTCACCCTATTGGATTTCCTGACACCGATCATCAAAACCTGGCCATCGGAATACGGCCCCAAGGCCAACAGCCTGGCTATTCAGGTACTGGGAGGACACGGATATATCAATGAACACCCGGTGGAACTCATGTATCGCGACAACCGCCTCAACCCCATTCACGAGGGTACTACTGGCATTCAGTCTCTGGACCTGCTGGCACGAAAAGTACCGCAAAATAATCTAGCAGGATACATGGCCTGTCTTGCCGCGATGGAAGTTACAATCTCAGAAGCGACCGAACTGCCCGAACTCGCTAGTTTTGCGGAAGAATTACGAGTCGCTATCGGCACGCTCAAGCACACTACAGAAACTCTGCTCGGTGCGATGATGGAGAAAAACATCGACATGGTGCTGTCTAACTCAGTGAAATACCTTGAGTTGTTTGGCAATGTTGTTATTGCCTGGTTGTGGTTAAAACAAGGGATGGTCGCCACCCGCGCCCTGGCAAACAATCCTCATGAAGCAGACACAAATTTCTATCGCGGCAAGATCCAGGCCATGCGTTATTTCTTCAAATTTGAGCTGCCTGAAATTAACGCCTGGGCGAAGTTACTCACAGAACTGGATGATACCTGTTACGAGATGTCTCCCGACTGGTTCTAAATTTCTGAACGCACTGCCCATAACGCGGTCATATCTCGCACAGCGCAAAACACTGATAGAATACGCGACTCAGACGAGGGAGATTTTTGTGAGCAATTCAAATTCCAGCAGGGACTATGACTTATTTGTAATAGGCGCCGGCTCCGGTGGTGTGCGCGCGGCGCGCATGGCGGCAGGTTTTGGCGCCAAAGTGGCAGTCGCTGAAGACCGATATATGGGCGGAACCTGCGTCAATGTCGGATGCGTGCCCAAAAAACTTTATGTCTACGCCTCCGAATTCAGCCATGCCTTCGAGGATGCACAGGGATTTGGCTGGGACAGCAGCATACCTGCGTTTGACTGGCCTACCCTTCGAGACAACAAGAAGTCGGAAATATCACGACTCAATGCCATTTATCGCAATCTGCTAGGCGGTGTAGAGGTCACTATAATTGATGGACGAGCCAGAATTCTGGGCCCCCATACTGTCGCGGTGGGCGAAGCAGAATACTCTGCGGACAAAATCCTTATCGCAACGGGTGGCTGGCCATTCATTCCACAATTCCCGGGTTCCGAACATGCGATAAGTTCAAATGAAGTATTCGACCTGGAAACATTTCCCAAGCGCCTGCTGGTTGTGGGTGGCGGCTACATTGCCGTGGAGTTTGCCGGCATCTTCAATGGGCTGGGATCCCAGGTGACTCAACTGTACCGCGGACCTTTGTTCCTACGTGGCTTCGACACCGATATTCGCGCCCATGCCGCCCAGGAAATACGCAACAGCGGTGTTGACCTGCGCTTTGAGGTCAATGTCGAGTCGATTCAGCCCGGTGCCCAGGGGCTGGAGGTGAAACTGTCTGACGGCAGCTCGATTACTGCTGATGCGGTGTTGTACGCCACCGGTCGCAAGCCGCATCTTGAAGGCCTTGGCTTGGAAAACGTCAACGTCTCCCTCACAGGCTCTGGCTATATTGAAGTTGATAAGTCTTTTCGCACAACGCAAGACAGCGTATTCGCACTTGGAGATGTCATCGGGGGCATGGAGTTAACACCAGTTGCCCTGGGCGAGGGAATGACCTTTGCGAGGGAACAATTCGACACGACAAAGGCGCCGGTAGAATACGATTTCATTCCCACGGCTGTTTTCTGCCAGCCCAATATCGGCACCGTGGGTTTTACAGAAGAGGAAGCGCACGCCGAGTTTGGTGACATCACCTTATTCAAATCCACCTTCAAACCCATGAAACACACGATCAGTGGCCGAGACGAGAAGACGTTCATGAAGCTTGTTGTGGACACCAAGAGCGATCGAGTGGTGGGCATTCACATGATGGGCCCCGATGCGGGTGAAATAATACAGGGCATGGCCATCGCTCTAAAAGCTGGCGCCACCAAGGCCATCTTCGACAGTACTATTGGTATTCATCCGACGGCAGCGGAGGAGTTTGTCACCATGCGAGAGGCCTGGACGGAGGACTGAAATGGAATTCGGCCTATGGGAGGCCGCAATGCTGGCCGCCGTGGGCATCGTAGCCGGTTTTCTGAACGTCTTGGCGGGCGGTGGTTCGCTGTTAACGGTTCCGGTCATGGTTTTTATGGGTCTACCCGGGCCCATTGCCAACGGCACCAATCGACTGGCAATTCTGGTGCAGAACTTCACCGCCATCATCGCCTTTGTCCAGCGCGGCTTTAGCGATTTCAAACTCAGCCTCACTCTAGCCGGCTGCGCCATTCCGGGGGCAATTGTGGGAGCAATGGTCGGCGTCAATCTGGACGGGGAATGGTTTAACCGAATTCTAGCGATAATCATGGTGGCAGTTATGCTCATCATGTATTTTGACAAAAAACAGTCTGATGAAGCTGACCCTGACTACCAGCCCACCCGGGAGCAGCTCATAAAAGGCCACCTTCTCATGGTGGGCGTCGGCTTCTGGGGCGGATTTATTCAATTGGGCGTCGGCTTTATTATCATGCCGGTGCTCCACCGTGTAATGGGGCTGGACCTGGTGCGAACCAATATGCACAAGGTCTTTATCGTCTTTACCTATACTATTGTGGCGCTGGCGCTCTATGCCAGCCAGGTAGAGATAATGTGGATGGTAGGCGCTGCATTGGCACTGGGCAACGGCATCGGTGGCTATCTGGGTGCTCACTTTGCCATAAGTAAAGGGGAGAAGTTAATAAAAACAGTGCTGAATGTAGTGCTCATTGCATTCATTATTAAGCTATTATTCTTCCCCTAGGCGCACAACCATTTCCCACCAAAAACATCAGGTGAAAACCTTGTTCGGCAAGACATGATAGACGTTCAATCTCTCACCAGACACTACGGCAAATTTACCGCGGTGAATAATGTCTCATTCCATATAGGCAGCAATGAGATTGTAGGATTACTGGGCCATAACGGCGCCGGCAAAACCACCATCATGAAAATGCTGAGTGGCTACTTGGAACCTTCAGATGGAGAAGTGCGGATCGCCGGCATCAATATGGCAACCGATGCACGCGCGGTTCAGCAGCAATTGGGATACCTGCCCGAAAATCCCCCGATATATCCGGAAATGATGGTCGCGGACTACCTCGAATATGTCGCTACACTGAAGGGTATTGTCGCTAGAGATCGGATTGAAGCGGTCCGAGACGCCCTGCTCGCAACCGATCTGAATAATCAGGCCGTGGCAAAAATTCGAACCTTGTCACGCGGCCTGAAACAGCGCGTTGGCGTGGCACAGGCCATACTGGGAAAACCGCAGCTGCTAATACTCGATGAACCCACCAATGGCCTGGACCCCCAGCAAACACAGAATATGCGAGCTCTTATCAGGCGACTGGCAAGCAGCGCCACTATCATTCTGTCTACGCATATCATGCAAGAAGTAGACGCGCTCTGTGACCGGGTTTTAATGCTTCGCAGCGGTCATTTGATATTGGACGAGCGACAAGACGAACTGCGCAACAGCCGTAGCCTGCTACTCAAAACCAACGCGGGCGTGCCATCACTCGATATCTATCTCAGTCGACTACCACAGATTGCCCAGCTAACTTGTAGCGCCAGCACGGCAGAATATGGTGAATATACCTTAGTCCTGCACGACAATTCCGACCTGGACACCGCTGCAAACAATATCGCCCAGTGCGTTGTGAAAGCTGGCGGCAAACTCTATACCTTGCAACCGCTAGTGTGCGACCTCGACACGATTTTCAAAGAGGCAAATATAGCCGGGGAAATCCGCAATGGCCACTAACTCCATCGCCCGGAGAGTGGCACAAAAAGAGATCCGCCTATTTTTCGACTCACCTGTCGCATGGTTATTCCTTATTTGTTTCGCGGCGGTAACACTGTTCACATTTTTCTGGGTTGAATCATTCTTCGCTCGCAATGTTGCTGATGTTCGCCCTCTGTTTGAGTGGATGCCGATACTGTTAATTTTCCTCAGCGCCGCACTCACCATGCGAATGTGGAGCGATGAGCGTCGAAGTGGAACCCTGGAACACGTCTTAACGCAGCCACAGGGCCTTTGGCGCTTTGTTGTTGGCAAATTTTTCGCCTGTTTTTCCCTATTGATTATCGCTCTTGTCTGTACGCTGCCAATACCTATAACCGTAGAAGTCATCGCTGACCTGGACTGGGGACCCGTCGCCGGAGGTTACCTCGCTGCTATTTTACTCGGCGGCGCCTATCTCAGTATCGGCCTGTACGTTTCTGCCCAAACTGACAACCCCATCGTCAGCCTGATCGGTACGGTAATCCTCTGTGCTGCCTTTTATTTTCTTGGCAGCGGCACGCTCACGAATTTCTTCAACGATAACGTCGGAGAAATACTGCGCCTGTTCGGTTCCGGAGCGCGTTTTGAGAGTATCAGCCGTGGCGTCCTGGATGGCAGAGATCTCTTTTACTACATCTCCTTGATGTTGATTTTTGGCTCTCTCAATATCTATGCACTGGAGAAGGAACGCTGGGCACAGGAAGTTTCCACCGCGCGTCATCGGCAGTGGCGCGCTGCCACCTTACTGATCGTAGCCAATGCGCTCATTGCAAATGTGTGGATGGGGAAAATTGATACCCTGCGCCTGGATCTAACCCAGGGTCAGCTTTATTCAATTTCTGAACCCACCCACGACATCATCGACCAACTGCGCGAGCCACTTCTCATCCGGGGGTACTTCAGCGCAAAAACCCATCCGATGCTGTCGCCTCTGGCACCGCAATTGAGAGATTTGATCAGCGAGTATGAAGTAGCTGGCAACGGAAAAATTCGTGTGGAGTTTATCGATCCGGCCAAACACCCGGAGCTTGAACAAGCCGCTAACAAACAATTCGGCATTAATGCCACGCCCTTCCAGGTGGCCGATCGCTATCAGTCTGCAATGGTGAATTCCTATTTCAATATTCTGGTCCAATATGCAGATGAATATGAAACACTGGGCTTTTCAGATCTCATAGAAGTAAAGACATCCAATAACGATTCTGCTGAAGTGTTGTTACGCAATCCAGAGTTCGATATTACCCGGGCAATTAAGCGTGTGCTTTACAGCTATCAAATGAGCGGCGATGTATTTCAAGGCATCACTGATGACATTGAGCTAATCGGCTATGTGTCGAATGACGCCCTCCTCCCACCGGTTCTTCTGGAATACAAAAAAGCGATACAGGCCCAGCTGGAAGAAGTGTCACAACATGCCAAGGGCAAATTCAGTGTCAGGTTCATCGAACCAGAGGCCAGAGACGGCAGTGTCGCCAGACAAATTCGTGACGAGTGGGGATTCAAACCCATGGTCGCTGCCCTGTCGGATGACGAAGAGTTCTTCTTTTATTTGACGTTGGCCGACCAACGGCAGGTTGTTCAGCTCCCCACCGAGGACTTCGACCCGGCAAGCTTCCGGCCCACACTGAACGCTGGTTTGAAGCGTTTTGCCGAGGGGTTCACGAAAACCGTTGCACTGGCAACACCAAAAATCAACGCACAAAAGTCTAAATTTCATCTGGGTGCACCAAGCTACGCAAACCTTGAACGTGTCATCGGCAAAGATTACAGCATCCGATTTGAAGACTTGAGTGATGGCGCGGTCACCTCGGAAGCTGACATTCTGGTGGTGGCAGGCCCATACCAACTCAGTGAACGTGAAGTATTTGCCATCGACCAGTATGTAATGCGCGGTGGCACTTTAATTCTGGCCACCTCGCCCTACTCGGCTGAAATTACCGGCGGACAAATTCGCATGCAAGAGTGGAATAGCGGCCTCGATGAATGGCTGGCACACCACGGTATTAGTATCGGCAAATCTCTGGTGCTCGATGAACAAAATGCCGCATTCCCCGCGCCGATTACCCGCCAATCCCAGGGGCAGGAGTTTCAGGACGTAAAGATCATCAACTATCCGTTTTTTATCGATCTGCGCTCCGACGGCATGGCCAGCGGGCACCCGATAACGGGTGATCTACCACAACTGACTATGGCCTGGCCATCGCCGATTACCGTTGAAAGGGAAGACTCCAGGCGTATCACCACCTTGTTGCGAAGCTCGCCACAATCCTGGTTATCGAATGACCTGAACGTGATGCCAGCTTTGGGGCCCAATGGCCTGAAGAGTTTCCAGAGCGCCGGGCCTAAAGGTTCAAAAGCAATCGGTGTGGCGATTCAGGGTAAGTTTGAATCCTGGTTTACTGACAAACCCAACCCTCTCTTGGCCGTGTCCACAGAAGATACCGGGCAATACCATGTCAACATCGACAATACGATAGAGCGCTCTCCCGAAACTGCCCGAATTGTTTTATACGCATCCAATGATTTTCTCGATGATCAAATTCTCAGGGCAGTGGTTGCAGCGTCGGGCACGCAATACCTGGGCCCTCTGGAGCTAATGGCCAACACATTGGATTGGTCCGTACAGGATGATAAGTTGTTGCAAATTCGCTCTAGAGGCCATTTCAATCGCACGCTTCCTCCTATGCAGCGCAAGGGTCAGGCGATCATTGAATACGCCAACTACGGTATGGCCCTGATACTGCTACTACTCATAGCTGCTGTGCACTGGATGCGCAAACGTTTCAGACAAAGCTACTACAGCCGCAGGTTTTCTGCGTGAATCGGCAGACCGGCACATTGGTGCTTATACTATTGATACAGTGCGCCATGGTAGCGGCTCTCTATTGGCCCGATTCAGCCATCATGCAGTCCGACACTGACCACGCGCTGATTCCATTTGACCCCGATATAATCGACGAAATTTACGTTGAAGACGAACAGGGCAACGAAGCCGTTTTACTGAAAATGTCAGACCACTGGATACTGCCCGATTTAGCTGGCATGCCTATGGATCCAACAATGGTCGACAAACTAATCAACAGCATAGCCCAGAGCGTAGGCAAATGGCCTGTTGCCACCACTGCCTCCTCCAGGCAACGCTTTCAAGTGGCGGCCTATCACTATCAAAGACGCATTACACTTATCGGGAACGGGGAGCTGCTGGGAACGGTGTATCTGGGTACCGCACCGGGATTTAAAAAAGTTCACGCTCGTAACGATGCCCAGGACGCCATATACAGCATCGTATTTAACAATTACGAGGCACCGGGACACACCAGTGGTTGGCTGGACAAGGCCTTATTGCAAATAGCCGAGCCTCTGCGAATTAGCACCGACGAATACACACTGACGAAACAGCAAAGTGGCTGGGCGTCTGCAACCAGCAGCAATCCGGACGAACGTGAACTTGAAGCACTGTTGTCCGGATTGGCGAACATCCGCATCGAAGGCATTGTCGATCAGCGTTTGCGGGAATCATTGGATATAGCGGCAGCTGAAACTATCTTCGAGGTTGAAACTTCACAGGGAAACGTGACCCTGTCGCTATTCCGTGTCGGCCAACAGCGCGTTATTCGCAGCAGTAAGTTTGAATATTTCTTTACCCTGAGTGTCTACGACTTTAATCGCCTTGCAGGAATTTTTGCGCCGGCGCTGAACGATACTGTATCACCCGATGATTTGCCGGTTAGTCGTTGAGCACGCAACGAATACCTTCAGGATGACTGATTAGCCCTGCACACATGTTGCAGTGAGTACAACCATTCTCGTAGCTACGGCCGGTATCAATACTCTCACGCAGATTGTTAACCATGGCAGGATCCTTGATAAGCGCCCGACCCAATTGTACAAAATCGAATTCTTCCATTACGGCATCGAGACTCTCCACCGTCGAAGCTCCACCGATATAAACCAGCTTACAGTTCACTCGGTCTCGTATGCGCTTCGCCCCATCCATAAAATACAGCTCTTCATAGGGATAGTCTTTGAACATATGTGGGCCCATCAATTTCAGGCCCAGTTTCATCAGTGGATTGGTCTCGGTTGCTATCATGCCCTTGACGATACTGTCGCCGCGAAACATCAACATGGCATTCATACTGCTGGTGCCACCGCTGGGAATAATCGCATCGACGCCACCACTATCGAGCATCGCAGCAACCTCCACCGCCTCGTCAATCTTCAGGCCACCGGCAACGCCATCCGTTAAACCCATTTTAGCCAGAATCGGAAAATCGTCCCCAACCGCGGCGCGTACCGCGTCCAGAACCATTAATGGGAATCGCATGCGATTCACCAGCGAGCCGCCATATTCGTCGCCGCGCTTGTTGGTTTTCGGGCTGATAAACTGGCTGAGCCCATAACCGTGGCCAAAATGTATTTCCAGTGCGTCAAAACCGACCTCTTTCATGAGCTTCGCCGTATTGCGAAAACAACTCACCACATGGTCTATATCTGTCTGACGCATAACACCCACAAACGGCACACCATAGGGAATACCGCCCAGATTCAGGGCAAAAGAAGGCCCCAATGGACGCTTCTTCTGCAAATTACTGTTCTGGGAAAAACCACCACAGTGGGCCATCTGGCCAGACACCTTGGTTCCGGCCGCATGCATAGCACCGGTGAACTGTTCAAGTTGTTCCCGAATGCCCTCGTGCATATGCATCATGTTGTCTTTGACCTTGCCATCGGCTTCCACCGCACAATAAGCCAATGTAGTCATACCGACGCCGCCCTCGGCAAAACTTCTGTGAAAATCGATAAGGCGCTTTCCCGGCGCACCGTTCTCTGTCTTGCCTTCAAAGGTTGCAGCTTTGATGACGCGATTGGAAAGCTCAAGGCCGTTGAGCCTGGCGGGGGCCAATAGTTTTTCTAACATAAGTTTTCCTTGGGGCTCGCTCTCTTGGTTAAACCAGCTTGCCGTATCTATTAATCCTGAAAGTTTGGGTCCCGCCCTTCCTTGCGCGCCTTAATAGCTTCCTCGAAATTTTTGGTTGTCATGCGAACAAATAATTGTGCGTGTCCTTCATGATTCATATGGGAGTGCAGGCTACCAGCCTGCATGCCAGCCCACAGCATTTGTTTACTGATCTCAACACCCAATTGGCTAAAACCAACAATTCGCTGCGCCACCGCGAAACATTCATCCAGTAAAGCGTCCGGTGCAACACTTTTGGAAACCATGCCTATTTGCTGAGCTTCATCGGCGCTTACATCGCGTCCAGTAAGCATAATATCAAAAGCACGGCTGGTGCCTATCGCCCGGGGCAGGAGATAACTCAGTCCCAACTCTGCCGAGGTCAAACCATTATTAATCCCCGCGGGGCGAAAGTATGCCGTATTTGAAGCCAGCCGAATATCCGTAGCCATCGCCAGACAAAAGCCGCCACCGATAGCGGGCCCATTGATGGCGCCAATCACCGGTTGGTGCATATCGTGGATAGCCTTTATGACATCGTCGAGAATTTTCATGGCACGACGCGCAATTCCCGGGATTGTCAGTCCGTCAAATATATCCATCCAGCCAGGGTCTTCAAGATCGGCGCCAGAACAAAAGCCTTCACCAGCGCCAGTAACAATAACCACCCGCGTGTCATTATCGAAACTCACTTCCTCCAGCGCCTCTTTGAAGGGCACCATGACGTCGAAGGCCATGGCATTCATACGTTCGGGACGATTGAGGGTAATCTGTGTGATATGTGGACGAGGTTTATCAACGATGACAAAAGACATAGGTAGCTCCCAGACCTGACAAAGAACCACAATATTCCCCCACACGGCGTTTGAACATGATTGGACTGGCCACATTCCAAATGAGGGATGTATTATTACGCATAGATGTCTATGCTAGACGGCAAGGTCACAGCGAACTATTGCGGGGGTTCAAAATGAACGCAGGTACCAAGACGATACTAATTACACTGCTTTGCACACTGATTGCCAGCTGCGGTGCTAAAGAGGCCGAACCCGAGGGAGTCATTCCGCAGGGATATAAAGACGCGATAAATAAGGCCGAAAACGTAGAGGGCCTGCTGCAAGGCACACAGGAAAATCGCTCAAAAGAGATCGAGTAAAACAAGGTGTGTATTGGCTAATGAGCATTTTAATTAGGATCGGGCTGCTGTGTCTGTGTTCCCTGGCACAGGCACAACCGACATCAGAACCAGAAAATGGTGAAATACGTGCCTGGCGAGAATTTTCCAGGCAACTGGAAGTCGCCGGTGTCGAGGTACTAAAACGCTACCCGCAACCTACTGATATTGATCGCGCTGAAGGCCTGCGCTATCTCCTACAACAACTTGGTAGCTCTATAGAAAAAAGACTCATTGAACAAACCGGCCATCTTCCCCTGCTCAGGGAGTATTTCAGCGACTGGCAGATGGAGCGTCCCGGCACTTACTATCTTGAACGCGTTGACCCATGGCCGGCGCCCAAACCCGTCACAACCGAGCAAATGTCCGATCTACTGACAGACACTGTTACAAGCTTTTCCTCACGCGCACCACAATGGCAAGGGCGTGTCGAAATGAGTCAAAAGCATTTGCAAAACAAAGTTCATATGCAAAAAAGTGATGACCAGGGCCTGTCCTCAAACTACTATGGCAATGTCTGGTGGGAATCCCTGGGCTATATCGCAGAACATTAGCCCAGATCACCGACAGAATCAGATAAACCAACGTCGAACACACGCAGCTGTGCGATGGGCACCGTGAAGATTTTTGAAAACCGTGAATCCAACTGAGAACCGATAAAATGATTGTAGAAGCCAAAGACTTCCTTGCTGAAAGCGACGCTATTTACCAACTCATAAAAGACAACACAGACTGTTCGCTGCACGAGGAAACAGCGTTTAAGGCGTGGACCCTGGAAGATATTATTCGCCATCTGCATGTCTGGAATAAAATGGCCTATTTTTCACTTTCCAGCCAGGAAGAATTTGATGGCGCTTTTCAAAAGCTCATGGAAGGCCTGGATCCAACCGGGGGCCTGAGACCACCCGAACGGAAATACATGGGCGACCTCAAAGGCATAGCACTTTTAGATACCTGGCAACAATATGCCACTGAACTTGCCAACGCATTTGAAAACGCAGATCCAGAGCAGCGAGTCCCCTGGGCTGGCCCGCCAATGAGCGCGCAGTCAAGCATTACCGCGCGTTTGATGGAAACCTGGTCTCATGCCCAGGCCATCTATGACCGACTGGGTGTAGAGAGACAAAATGCTGATCGCATACGCAGCATCGCCGAACTGGGCGTGCGCACCTATCGCTGGACATTTGCCAACAGAGGGCAGGACGCTCCCCTGCCCAAGCCGCACGTACGGTTGATTGCACCATCAGGCGCAATATGGACCTGGAACGAGGAGAGCACCGAAGAACGCGTCGATGGCGATGCAGTAGAATTCTGCCAGGTCGTTACGCAGTCACGAAATATTGCCGATACCGGGCTTAAAATGACCGGAGACAATGCCGCACTCTGGATGTCTATCGCACAGTGTTTTGCAGGTGGCGCTGAAACTCCACCGGCAAAGGGAGCGCGGAGCCGCGCTCAAAACGGAGTGCCCGGAGATGAATAATTTGATTCGCATAATCTGCCTAACTTTTTTAACCTGCCTTGCCACGGGCGGGACTGCCATGGCAGCGCCCGGCAAGGCGCTGGGAACGGTGTTAATTACAGGCGCTAACAGAGGCATCGGCCTGGAATTAGCGAGCCAGTACAAATCACGCGGCTTTCAAGTGATTGGCACAGCGAGAAAACCGGAGCAAGCGACCGAATTACAAGCACTGGGAGTTAGGGTAGAAGCGCTTGATGTCACTGACAGCAACAGCGTCAAGGCACTGGCCTCCCGCCTCGATGGAATAGCGCTGGATATTCTGATCAACAACGCAGGTATAGCGGGTTATAGCGCCGGGAGTTTTCAGGAATTCGATTTTGATCAAGTAATGCCCAGCTTTGAGGTAAACAGCCTGGGGCCCATGCGTGTCACGCAGGCCCTTTACAAAAACCTGGCAAGTGGTTCAGGTAAAAAGGTTGTTCAAATCAGCAGTATCATGGGTAGCGTCGAACTCAATCGCGGCGGTTCTTACGGCTACAGGGCGAGTAAAAGTGCGCTAAATATACTCAACAAAAGTCTGGCAATCGAACTTGGGCCCGACGGCTTTGTCTGCGTGGTATTACACCCGGGCTGGGTTCGCACACGCATGGGCGGAGAGAGCGCACAGCTTACTACGCAAGAAAGTGTGACTGGCATGGTGTCGGTAATCGAGCAATTGAAACCCGCCAGCAATGGACGTTTTTACGATTACCA
The DNA here is from genome assembly GCA_036961345.1 of Halioglobus sp. Classification (GTDB taxonomy): domain Bacteria; phylum Pseudomonadota; class Gammaproteobacteria; order Pseudomonadales; family Halieaceae; genus JBALVT01. The sequence goes on along the minus strand of JBALVT010000007.1, from coordinate 13,620 downwards.
GGGTAAGGAGTTACCCTGGTAATCATTCAGGCGTTACTCAGGCCTGGAGTTTTTGCAAGATACTGGAGAAATCCATTTGCCCATTCCCAGCTTCCTGGTGCTGCACATAAAGCGCTCTGGCAAGCTGGCCCATCGGGTTTTCAAAGTCTGACTGTTCTGCTATTTCAAGCGCAAGACCCAGATCTTTAACCATCAGATCAACCATAAAACCGGGCTTGTAGTCATTGCTGGCCGGTGCAGTGTCCATAACACCTGGATAGGGGTTGTATACCTCCAGCGACCAGTTGCGCCCGGAACTGGCCAGCATGATTTCGGAGAGTACTTTAGGATCAAGGCCATTGCGAACACCCATTTCCAGCGCTTCGCAGCTGCCAATCATGTGTACCGCAAGCAGCATGTTATTACAGCCTTTGGCAACTTGACCTGCCCCTGCTGGGCCCGCATGAAAAATATTTTTACCCATGTCGGCGAGAATCAGTTCCGCCTTCACGAAGGATTCCGCGCGCCCACCACACATAAACGACAATGTACCGGCAGCTGCAGCCGCCACGCCACCGGATACCGGTGCGTCCATAAAGGAGATGCCCTGCTCAGCGGCAGCCTCTCCCACTGCCCGGGCCGTAGCTGCATCGATTGTACTGCAATCGAGCACAGTAACCGATTCATCAAGCTGACCTAATAAGCCATCCTCGCCAAGATATATACCTGCCACGTGTTTGCCAGCCGGCAGCATAGAGATCACATAGTCAGCGTACTGTACCGCTTCGGAAGTGGAAGCGGCAACTGCGGCGCCGGCTTCGGCAAGCTGCTCGCAGGCGACGGGAGACAAATCGAAAACCTTTACCAAATGACCTGCTTTGACCAGGTTGATGGCCATAGGCCCGCCCATATTGCCAAGCCCTATAAATGCCACATTTGCCATTGTTCAATTCCTATTGTGTTATTGGTTACAAATCCGCCAACGGGTTTAGTGCCCAGGGCGATTCAAAAAAACTATCGAGCTGCCCTGCGGGTACGTCGCGCGAGGCACTGTACTGCCATGCTGGATTTTTGTCTTTGTCGATCAAGAGCGCACGAACACCTTCTGCAAATTCCGGATGGCGAACAATATTAGTGACCAACTGAATTTCGGCTTGAAAAACTTCCTTGAGTGAAGCGTGGCGAGTTTCATGAAGCTGACGATCAATCCACAAAGCGGCAAGGCTGGAACCGTGCGCAAGACTATCGCGCGCTCGCGACAACCAGGGATCATCAGTTTGCTGCGCACAAATATTGTCAATCACCTCATGGACGTCATCGCCATCGCATAGCGTATTAATGGAACCCAGATGTGGTTCCACCTGGCCGCCGGGACAATTACCAATACTCTGCTCTGTAAACGGTCGTAGCGCGTGACGAACCAGGGCGTGATTGCTGCCTGACTGATCACTCCACTTAAGCTGCTGCAATTGCTCAAGTACCGCGGCTTTACGCTCACTGGCAATAAAGCGATCTGCTATACCTGTATAGATAGCGTCCGCGGCATTAATAGAGGCTCCGGTCAATGCCAGAAACTGCCCTGCTTTACCTGGCATGTGGTTTAGAAACCAACTGCCTCCCACGTCGGGAAACAGCCCTATTGTGACCTCAGGCATCGCGATTCGCGTCTTTTCCGTAACCACACGATGGGAACAACCTGCCATAATACCCAGACCACCGCCCATAACAATTCCGTGCCCCCAGCAGATAATGGGTTTTTCATAAGTATGCAGGGCGTAGTTTAGGCGGTACTCTCTGGCAAAAAAACGCTCGGCGTAATCACACGGCCCCCCGGGAGTTTCCACTGCGGACTGGTGCAGCGCTTGAATATCACCACCGGCACAAAACGCTTTTTCTCCCGCCCCTTCTATAAAAACAATAGCAATACCGTCGTCTTCACGCCACTGGTCGAGCTTTTCCTGCAGCAGGTCGACCATTTCCAGCGTTAGGGAATTGAGCGTTGCCGCTACATTCAAAGTTGCCAGGCCGATCCTGCCAGAAGAAGAGGGCAGCTCGGAAAAAAGTATGGGGGATTCAGACATGCACGAAGTTCCTATTGATTTTTCCAAACGGGTTTACGTTTTTCAAGAAACGCATTCACGCCCTCTTTCTGGTCTTCGGTGGAAAACAGTTCTACGAACAGATCACGCTCGCCCTGCAAACCCTTTTCGATTACCTGGTCACGGCCCGAGTTGATCAGACGTTTGCACATGCTGACAGAAGTTGGGCTTTGCTGAGCAACCTGCTCCGCCAGAGCCATGGCTTTCGCCAAAGATTCGCCAGTGCCGACCACTTCTTCCACCAACCCAATTCGCTCTGCCGTTGTTGCGTTAATACGCTCACCACACAAAATAATTCGCTTGGCCCAGCCATCACCCACCAGCAGAGTCAGGCGTTGAGTCCCGCCAGCACAAGGCAACAAGCCCACTTTAGGCTCGGGCAGGGCCATCTGTGCCTGTTCTTCCGCGATACGAATATCACAGGCCAATGCGACTTCCAGGCCACCACCCATTGCAAATCCATTCACAGCGGCAATAGAAACACCACGAAAGTCTGCCAGCGCTTCAAAGCCCTGGCCAAAGTAATTTGCCATTGCCCCGGCTTTTTCTGGGTCTCCGTCGGCAAAAAGTTTTAAGTCTGCCCCCGCGGAAAAAAACTTGTCTCCCGCACCGGTAATCACAAGTGCATAAACATCTTTATTGGCATTGAGCTTTTCCACTAAGTCCTTAAGCGCGGGCAAACTCTCCACATCCCAGGTGTTCGCACCGGGATTATCGATAGTAACCAGCGCTGTGTTACCCACCAGCTCCACTTTCAATTTTTCTGAAATGCTCAAACTCATTTGATGACCTCCAAGGCCCCTTCCATTAATAATCGACGGGAAATAATTACCCGCATAATTTCGTTAGTACCCTCGAGAATCTGGTGTACACGAGTATCGCGCACATGCCGTTCCATGGGGTATTCCTTAATATAACCATAGCCACCGTGTAGCTGCAGGGCATCGTTGCATACCGTAAAGCCCACATCTGTGGCGAACCGCTTGGCCATGGCGCAATAGGTGCCTGCCTGAGAGTCTTTGGCATCGAGTTTACTGGCAGCGAGGCGTACCATTTGTCGAGCGGCGACCAATTCGGTCAACATATCGGCAAGCTTGAACTGCGTCGCCTGAAAATCACTGATGGCTGTATCGAACTGTTTGCGCTCCTGGACATAAGCTGTGGCTTCTTCCAACGCCTGCTGGGCAGTACCTATAGAGCAGGTGGCAATATTGATTCGCCCGCCGTCCAGACCTTCCATGGCGATAGCAAAACCCTGTCCTTCCCGGCCAAGCCTGTTAGCCACCGCTACCCGCACATTGTCAAAGTTTATGGCGCGGGTTGGCTGAGCATTCCAGCCCATCTTGTCTTCTTTTTTGCCATAGGAAATACCCTCGGCATCGGCGGGAATTAGCAGTGCGCTAATACCCTTTGGACCCGCTTCGCCGGTACGTAACATAACGACCAACACGTCGGTCTCCCCCGCGCCGGAAATGAAAACCTTATTGCCATTAACAATATAGTCATCACCGTCAAGCACCGCAGATGTCCGCAGCGATGCGGCGTCGGAACCTGCTCCAGGCTCGGTAAGGCAATAGGAAGCGAGCTTACTGCCCATGACGAGATCCGGACACCACTGCTCTATTGCGGCTTCAGAGCAGTAGCGACCAATCATGTTGGTTGCCATATTGTGAATGGTGAGAAAAGCGGCCGTTGCGGTACAGCCCTTCGCCAACTCTTCGACAATCAGGCTGGCATCGAGCCGGCTTAATGCCAGCCCGCCGGCAGCTTCGGGGGTATACATTCCCATAAAGCCGAGCTCACCGGCCTGGGCCAATGCATCTTTGGGAAAAATCGATTTTTCATCCCACTCGGCGGCATTGGGTGCCAATACCCCCATGGAAAACGCGCGGGCACTTTCGACAAATGCCTGCTGGTCGTCCGATAAACTAAAGTCCACGACGCGCTACCTCTTCCGTGTTAATTGAACTTGCTCATTACCGAACCAAACAGTTCTTCATCGGAAAGCAGGGTCTTGGGTGTTGCCAGGGGCTTTGACACCCAGGTTTCATTGATCAGATCACGCCAGGTGATATTGTTATTGGTGCCGTTGCCACCCCAGGAACCACAACCCAGAGAGAACGTCTGGCGCATGCCATTCCACAAGTTGCCGCTATTGGAAGCAGACTGTGGCTGGTTGACCATTACCCGTGAGGTTTTGGTGGCATGGGCAAACTGCATAATATTCTCATCCGAATAGGAATAAATACCGCAGGAATGACCCTGCCCCTGGTAAGCCTGTATGGCGTTGGTCGTCGCTATGGCATCCTCAATATCCTTCACTTTATAAAGCGCCATTACCACAGACAGCTTCTCGCCAGAAAAGGGATAATCAGGGCCCGCACCTGTCTCCGGGACAATTAAGAACAGTTTGCCCTCGGGTAACTCGATACCCGCCATCCCTGCAATTTTATAAGCAGGCTGGGCGACTATAGCGGTGTTCAAATGGCCATCAACCCAAATAGTGTTTTGTAACTTTAATTTTTCTTCTTGATTGAGCACATAGCCGCCTTCGGATTGCAGCTTTTTCAGCATTGCATCGTAAATAGACTCAAACAATAAAACGGAGTTGTCAGAGGAACACGAAGCCGCCAGATCCAGGGTTTTTGAAATGCGGATTTTTTCTGCCGCTTCATCCAGATCAGCACTGTCATCAACGGTTATGCAAGCATTACCCACACCCACACCCAGTGCCGGTGTACCGCTGGAATAGGCCGCCGTAACCATCGCGCCACCCCCGGTCGCCAGAACGCGATCGCACTGGCTCATAAGTTCATTGGTCAGTTCCAGCGAGGGAATATCGATGCTGAGAACCAGGTCAGCGGGTGCGCCGCAGGCTTCGAGCGCCTCGCGCATATAGTCACAGATCATCTTGTTCGTCAGCTTCGCGCGGGGGTGCGGTGCAACAATGATTGAGTTGCGCCCTTTCACCGCAGCGATTGCCTTGATCACCGGCGTTGCCTCGGGATTAGTCGACGGCGATAAGGCGCCGATAACACCAACCGGTTTGGCGATCTTGATAATATTGCGCTGGGTGTCTTCCTCTATGATACCGACAGATTTGTCGTCGATAATATCCATCAGTGTCGCGCGTGTTTTACGGTGAATTTTGAGATACTTGCCCTCGTAATTTCCCAGTTGGGTTTCTTCAACCGTAAACTGGGCAATCTTTTCGGACACCTCCTCCCGGGCAACGGAATAGACCATTGCCCTGATCAGTTCATCGACCTGTTCCTGGGTGTAATCTGCAATCTGTTGCTGGGCTTTGCGAGAACGCGCTATCAGCGCCTGCATTTGCTCTTTGGGGCTTTGTTCCTGGGACATGAGGCGCTTCCTTTTATGTTAATACTCAGTTAGCAGAGCACGATAGCACCACCAAGGCATCCTTCATATTGACGAAATTGCGCACTACATGGATTATATTGCTATACTGACCCCAAGGTGAATACCCTCGGAGACTCGCCAAAAAGAATGAGCAGCCCCTCGCAATGGCCCCTGCCCGATCAGGGAATACGCTTTCTCACACCGGCATTTATGCTGGAGATACTCTACCGGCACCCACTGGCCAAAGACTGTTACCCAACGGCAATGGGCTATTACCCCAAGGCCATCGGTCACCGCATGGAGCGCCCTAAGCACGATGATAACCTGTTGCTTTATTGCGTTGACGGTCACGGAGAGTTAAATCTTGGAAAAAACACAGTGGCAATTCAGGCCGGGGACCTGGTCTTACTGCCGCAGAGCCTGGCGCATAGCTATGCCGCCAGCCAGGGCCAGCCCTGGACGCTATATTGGGTACATTTCCAGGGTGTGAGCACTCGAATTTTCCTGGAATACCTGGGCTACCGCGAGGGCCAGCCACTTATTCACGCCGGTGTTTCTCCAGCACTGCTGGCATCTTTTAACAGTTTACTCTCGGTCAGGCGTACCGGTTATAGCAGCAGTGCATTTATCAACGCTGCCAACCAACTCCGGCACCTGTTTACTCAATTTGCCATGGAATCCAGGCGCCAGCTCGCGGGCGCACCTACCGCCCTGGATCTGAATTCTATCCAGGCTTACATGCAGGAAAATATAGACCAGCAAATCGATCTGGACGCGCTGGCGGGTGTGGCCAATCTGTCCAAGTTTCATTTTTCGAATCGCTATAAAGCACTCACCGGCTATTCTCCGATCAAACATTTTTTGCACATGAAAATCGAATACGCCTGCCAGTTACTCGACACTACAGAAATGAGCGTCAAGGCGATCGCCGCAGCGCTGGGGTATTCAGACCCGCTCTATTTTTCGAGAATTTTCAGTAAAACCATTGGCCTATCACCCCGAGCCTATCGAAGCTCGGTGCGCAAATAAGCCGACTCTATGCCTTATCAGCTTTCGGAGCTGGCTCCGGTTCCGAAACTTTACTATCGGAATGAGTGAGGTGGCGCATCAACAGAGCGCGCATCCACTGGTGAGGAGCACTACGCGAGGTACGCGTATGCCGCATCAGCGACATCTTGCCGCGATTATTACTGTGGGTGTTGCGAATCATGCGTTTTAATTCAGCCGGTAGTTCCAGGCCAAGAATACGCTCATTATACAGGCCACCTTCTTCAAACCCGGCATTGGCTACCAACAGTGAGTCGGTGCGAGTAAGTACACCCACAGCGGAGGCAAATTGTGTTGTCTCCAATGAAATGTTGCGGTGAACACCGTATTGGCCCAACACATCGTCAACCATGCTGGTATTTTCTCGGGCCAACCCTGGCAAATACAAACGAAGATGATCGTAAGCGAGAAAATCCTTGAGATTCATCTCTTTTCCCACCAGGGGGTGGTCGATTCGCATATAACAACGAGGAGCAATTGCGGCAATAGGCTCGGCGTGAATATCCCTGTCGGTTTCCAGAGCAACAAAGGCGGCGTAATCTGCCGCGCCTTTCTTGAGTTGCTCCTGAAAGTCAGGGGTGACTTCTGCGGTGATTATCTGCACTCCCGGTGCCTTTTCGCCTAACTCCGCCATTAAGCCCGGCAGCAAAGACTCGCTCAATATAGGGGGTAACAACAACTTGAAACTACCGACAAAAGTGTCCGGGCTGAAATCTTCAGTGCCCAGCACGCGCTCTACTGTTTCCAGCAAACTCGGCAACTCGGCGGCTAGCGCTTCCGCTCTGGGCGTGGGAATCAAGCCGTGAGCCGTACGCGTAAACAGCTCATCCTCAAAGGAATCGCGCAATTTTTGCAGCGTTTTGCTCAGCGCCGGCTGAGAAACAGACAACCTTTCGGCAGCCCGCGTTACATTGCGCTCTTCCAACAGAATCTGTAGCGCGACCAGCAGATTGAGATCTGTCCTTATCATCTTGCGGGAAATCATGGGGCCCCCAGTGAAATAACCTATTGTTATATTGCTAATCCTAGCAAATTCAACAAGTTATTACACTCCCCGTGCAATCAGTAACTACCCCGGTGAAGAAAACTTCCGCCAAAGATATATCCGCGGTGCCGCAGATCAAAAATTACAATTCGCCATTGCCCTCAAAACCGCTATCATCACAGCCTTAAGGAATCCTCTACAGGTATCACGATGGCTCGAATTTCACGGCTGGCACTCACGGCACTGATCGCATTGGTGTTGATAGCATGTTCAGGCAGCCCCACCGCCCCCAAACCAGACCCCTTGTCGCAATCCAGCGCTGTTTCGGTCGCCATGCCCGATTTCAAGACCTCAGATGATACAACTCTACGTTGGCGTTCGCAGCTGATCTGGGTGGATGATCCCGAGGGTCAATTTGAGCGCCGTGCCGACATGTTGCAAAACAGCCTGCAAGTTGAATTTGAGCGCAAAGGTTACCAATTTGTCGGCCCCAACGAACAAGCCACTTACGACGTATTGGCGGTTGCAGTGCTGGGCGATCTAAAAGACCAGACAGAAATCGAACAGATATTCAGGCTCTACCCATCGCTGGCCTCAAACTCCCAGGGCTACACCCCGGGTAACGTACTGGTCGCCATTGCGCCGATCGGTACCACGCACATTGTCTGGCGAGGCGCGCTGGAAGTATTCAGCAACCCGGGCATGCAGCCTATTGAAGTGGTACAGAAGCGCATGCAATGGGCAGCCAGAGCATTGCTTGCCAGTATTCCAAATTATTGAGAGTTGCCCTTGGTGGCTGCATGCGAAACAGACTGCTAACATGCGGCACCAGAACACAGAAAAATAACCAGACCAACACACACTTTTGAATGCCATCCGACATAGATCAGACCGAGGAAAACCATGCGCTCCATACTGACATTCGCTGCAAGCCTAATCGTCTCACTGGGTTTGGCCGCTTGCAGCGGCATTGAAACCGAACCTGCCGCCACAGACACTTTTGCAGCGGGCAACTATCACTATTACCGGTGGCGCAGCCAACCCATGGTTAACACCATAAACTCGGCGGACCCGATCTACACATTAGACCCCATTTTGCGTAAGGAACTGGACGCTTCTCTCGCCGAAAAAGGCTACATACTCGATCAAGAGCGTGCTCAATTCAGTGTCGACTACATTTTTGCAGAAGGCCTGCTCATGGGGGAAAGAAGTAGAAGCGGCAGCAATCTCTCTACCCACCCCGGCGCCGTTATTAATCGCAATACCGATCAGGCAGCAGCCGACAATGCCTATGCGCTGGGAGGCGTGAAGGAAACCCGCAATATCGGTATTCAGTTTAACGATATCACCAGTAACGAGGAAGTGTGGCGGGTGGTAATCACCAAGATCATTGACGATGTGAACTCAACCGACACATCCAAGATGGACAAAAATACCATTAAGGCTGTTAAAAACGCCACCAAGACACTGCCTGCTGCATCCTGAAGTACGCTAACCCGCGCTAACTATAGACCTCGGGGTTCACGCAAAACGGCATTTTTTGCCCTGTGAGCGCAGCAATAACATTGTCTACTGCCAGGTCAGCCATTTTGGCGCGAGTGAGCGTGGTTGCACTGCCGATATGGGGTACAACCACGACGTTGGGCAATGACAACAGTGGATTGTCCTGTTCTACTGGCTCCTGTGCAAACACATCAATACCGGCCGAATACAAATCGCCACGCGACAAAGCCTCGGCCAGGGCATATTCATCCACGATACCGCCCCTGGCTGTGTTTACCAAAACAGCACCGGGCTTCATCATCGCAATTTTTGCTTCGTTGAGCAGGTTACGCGTGTCCTTGGCGAGCGCCACATTGACGCTGACAAAATCACTGCGCAGCAATAATTCATCCAGTGTGACATTTTGAACACCCTCAACCTCACGAGCAGAGCGATTCCACCCCAATACCTGCATTCCAAAACCCGCGGCCCGCTTCGCAACCGCCTGGCCAATTTCACCCAGGCCGATGATTCCCAGCGTAGCCCCGGCAACGTCTTTACCGGTAAAAAAATCCGGAGACCAGGCATTTTCCGGGCGCCATTGCCCCTGGCGAACATAGCGATCTGCCTCGACCACGCGACGGGCTGCGGCGAGCAGCAGCGCAAACGTAGCGTCAGCAGTGGTATCGACAAGAACGCCAGGCGTATGACCCACTGGAATTCCACGCTCTGTCAGCGCCTGTAGATCCAGATGATCTACACCCACCGACATACTGGACACAAATTTCAAATCGGGCATGGCATCCAGCAATTGCCTATCAATGCGATCGGTCAGAAGACACAATAAACCCTCACATCCGGACAGTTCTTCGCGCAAACCCTCTGTGGGCAGCAAGCCCGGCCCCATCCAGACATTCATATCACAACGCTCTGCCAGGTGATGGACCCGCTCGCCGGGTAACTGATGGGTTACCAACACTTTCTGATTCATAGTATTTACTTAGCTATCGGCAGATTTTTGCAGGCTAATCTTGCGCCGGCACGAGCCCGGCACTTGCAACCAGGCCCTCGCGAATGGAGTGCAGTTTCTCGGCGTTATAAATACCGCTGTACTGCAGGTTTCCCCAGACCGGATCGGGCCAACAGGCATCTCCGGTACGCCTGCCAATAATATGCAGATGCATTTGCGAAACCTGATTGCCCAGCCCGGCAAAGTTTACCTTGGGATAAGATAAGCCCTGTTTTATATAAGCGGAAACTGCCACGCAATCGGTAAAAACGCCTTGTGCCTGCGCGAGTGGCAGATCCAGGACATCTTGTAGGTCACTGTCCGGAACAAGAATAAACCAATGCAGGGCAGCATTGCGATGAAGGAGCACAATGCCCGAGGGTAACGAACCGATATGATGGCAATCTTCCAATAATTGCGGATGTATAGAATCGAGGTCCATGAGCCTACTCCATTACTAACGAATCAATAACACTAGCATCTCACCGCTTCAAGATGGTTGCAATAAGGCCGGTGAAAAACAGCTTTGTACAAAGTCACTCAGGGATTATGCTACAGCTCGCAGCACACTCTCATCAGGCATAGATAACATGAGTGATCAAATCCAGACGCTAAACGGCGACCTTTCGGTGCGCGTTTGCGTCGACACACAAAAGTTGGAATGGAGCGCAAGCCCCAGCGGCACGGTGTGGCGCAAGCGCGTACATCTGGTCGGCCCACCCGAATCCGGGCAGGTAACCTCCGTAGTACGCTATGAAGCAGGCGCTAAATTCCCCAGCCACGACCATCCCGGTGGGGAAGAAATTCTGGTTCTGGAGGGGGTATTTTCTGATGAGCACGGCGATTGGCCTGCCGGTACTTATTTATTAAACCCCGAAGGATTTACCCACAGCCCTTTTTCCGAGGGCGGATGCACACTGTTTGTAAAACTGCGCCAATACCCGGGTACAGACCGGCAGCACGCGGCTATACCCACGGCAGACATGCCCTGGCAGCCCTCGGTACGAAAAATTTCCTCCTGGAAAAAACTCTATGCCCAGGAGCCCTATACCGACTTCATGCGACTGGAAGCCTGGGATATACCAGCGGAACTGGGGCAAATTAACTTCCCCCAGGGTGCCGAGCTGTTTGTCGTAAAAGGCCAGTTCACAGATGATTCTGGCAGCTACGACAAACACACCTGGATACGTCTGCCGCCGGGAGCGTCAATCACACCCACCAGCGACGAATACTGTGAGCTCTATATCAAGGAAGGCGGGTTTGCCTACCTGGATGGCTCCGACTAATCAGACTTATTCGCCGGAGGTTTGCGGGGTTTAGTTGCGGCAGGCGTTGCTGCGGCAGGCGTCCCTGCGGCAGACTTAGCTGACTTCTTCGCCCTGGGTTTTTTCCCTGATGCAGGCCGCGAAGGCTGTTGCGGCTCGAACACACTGGAATCCTTGCCCACTTTAGATATATCCAGTCGCTGACCACTGACACGCACCTTTTTAAGATGCTTGAACAACTCCTTGGGCATTCCATCGGGTAGATCCACAGTACTGTGATCATCATAAATCTCGATTCTACCGATGTATTCACTATCCAACTCAGCTTCGTTGGCAATGGCACCGACGATATTGGCAGGCTTTACACCATGCACTTGTCCTACCTCCAGCCGATATCTCTGCATATCTTTATCGGGTGCAGGGGTGTCAATTGTCTGCCGAGGCCGGGACTCTGGCCTGGGCGTCTTTGCGTAATCTGCCGATTTACTTTGGAGAAACTCTTTGGCCTTGTCCTGGGTTTTGTCCTGGGCAATCTCTCGCGCTTTTTTCTTCGGGCCTCGAGACTTATCCTGAGCCGAACCGGCCGTAGCTGATTTGGCCGCCGAGTCAGATTTACGATCAACGGCAGGTTTTGCCAGCGAAGCTTTGCCCTCAGCCAACGCAGCCAGTGCCGCGGCGATTTCTATAACCGGCACGCCAAACTCACCCTGGTACTCATCGATCAACTTCCGGTAAACATCCAGTTTCCGTGTATCCAAGACTTCCGTAATCCGCTGCTTGAATTTACCCATACGTTTGTCGGTAACTTCTTCAGCAGTCGGCAATTCCATTTTTTCAATAGGTTTGCCAGTGGCATTCTCAATCGCCCGCAACAACCGTCGTTCGCGGTTGGCGGCAAACAAAATCGCATCACCTTTTCTACCGGCCCGCCCTGTTCTGCCAATGCGGTGGATATAAGCCTCTACATCGTAGGGAATATCATAGTTAATGACATGACTGATGCGGGTCACATCCAGGCCTCTAGCCGCCACGTCAGTGGCTACCAGAATATCCAATTTGCCTTTTTTGAGGTTTTCTATGGTCTTTTCTCGCAAGCTTTGTGCGATATCGCCATTGATCGCCGCACAGGTGTAACCCCTGGCGGAAAGTTTATCCGCCAATTCGGTAGTGGCGATACGGGTCCGTACAAAGACGATCATTGCATCGAAATCTTCTACTTCGAGAATACGTGTCAATGCATCGAGTTTGCTGCTACCGGCCATCATCCAGACGCGCTGGCGAATAGACTCATTTGTCACCGTCTTCGTTTTGATGGTCACTTCACGCGGGTCAGTCAGGTACTTTTGCGCAATACGGCGAATGACGGTGGGCATGGTGGCTGAAAACAGGGCAATTTGTCGCCCGGATGGCGTCTGCTCGAGAATCCATTCAACGTCGTCAATAAAACCCATGCGCAACATCTCATCGGCCTCATCCAAAACCAGCGTTTTCAGCTTGGACAAATTCATGGTCTTGCGGCGCATATGGTCCATGACTCTGCCAGGGGTACCTACCACCACATGAACCCCACGCTCCAATTGCCGCTGTTGTCCACGGAAATCAGCACCACCGTATACCGGCAAAACACGAAAACCGGGCAAATGTTTGGCATAGGTCTGAAACGCTTCTGCTACCTGTATCGCCAGCTCGCGAGTGGGTGCCAACACCATTACCTGGGGTAGCTTTTCCTTCAGGTCCAGCCGAGCCAAAATAGGCAGCGCAAAAGCAGCGGTTTTGCCCGTCCCGGTCTGCGCCTGACCCAACACATCAACGCCTTCGAGCATATGAGGAATGGTTGCCGCCTGGATGGCTGATGGCTTTTCATAACCCACATCTTTAAGGACTCTATGAATTGGCTCTGGCAAAGCCAGCTCGGAAAAACTGCTTACCGCGTTGTCTGAAGACATGATTGTACCTTGGGATAAGAGAAGCACCGCCTACAATATGGCGGCGAGGGATTATACAGGGCAAAACCTCACGCGCAATGGCGCGCGGTATTAAGTCACTACCTGATAGAGCTTAGCAGTCAATCAGCTGCCTTGCTCGAGGGGCTGTTGGCGTGCGCGAACTGATGCGCTAGGCAGCGCTAATCCGCGCACTACTTTTCTTAAGCCAGATAAACTGCGCGACATAACCGACCAGGAAAATTACTACAAAAAGCAGATAAAAATTCCGCAGCAGCGGGTCGTGTTTGTTGGTCAGAAATGGATCGCCTATCGGGAGGCGCAGCAATCCATCAGTGATTGCAGGGATCATGTGAAACAGCAATGTGCCCGAAAAGCAAAAGGCTTGAAAGTAATCTGCTATTTTCGAAAATGCCGGTATCTTACTAACCAAAGTCCCACCCAGCAG
>JBALVT010000079.1:0-17935 GCA_036961345.1 Halioglobus sp. | reverse complement strand
GCAAGGGTGCATTTATGAGCCCTTCGAAAGACTGGCCCTAGGGAGGCAAAACGATGGCAAGAAAAAAGCGCAGAGGACCCGAAGAATTCAGTCTGTCATTTCTGGATGTGATCTGCTGTGGTTTTGGTGCGGTGATTCTACTGCTGATGATCACCAAGACCGTCGAGCCGCAAATAATTGAAGCTTCGACAGTGAATCTGGAAGGTAAAGTCGCAGCGATGCAAGACCTGGTTTTTGAAATTCGCGGCGAAACAAGAGTACTCAACAGAGATCTGAACGCAAAGCAGGAGCAGTTGTCTGAGTATGATGAGCGAATTGCAATTTTGCGAGGGCAACTGGCCAGCATGAAATCGCGCCATGACAATATTCTGGTACAAACCAACAGCAATGACGTGGTCACCAAGCAACTGGCGATCGCGCGGCAAAAGCTCTCTGCAGAACAAAAACGCCTGCTAGGGGATGAGTACAAATCCAAAAATAATCTCATCGGCGGCATTCCGGTAGACAGCGAATACATCATTTTTGTCATAGATACCTCCGGTTCAATGTTCTCCTATAGCTGGCAGCGCATGATGGATGAGCTTGAGGCCACTCTGAGCATTTACCCGAAGGTGAAAGGCATTCAAATTATGAACGACATGGGCAAATATATGTTCAGTCGTTACCGCGGCAAATGGATCCCAGATACACCCAGCCGGCGCAAGGTCATGATGGACAACTTGCGCAATTGGAATGTTTTCAGTAATTCCAGCCCCGTCGAAGGCATTACACAGGCCATTCGCACGTTTTATGATCCCAGCAAAAAAATCAGTGTTTACGTATTCGGCGACGAATTCACCGGCCAGTCAATTGCTGAGGTTGTCGATACCGTCGACAGAATCAACCGGGAAAATTCCAATGGGGAGCGGCTGGTAAGAATCCATGCAGTTGGGTTCCCCGTACAATTCATCAGGGCGCCACATTTGCAAACAACGGGAATACGCTTTGCTACACTTATGAGAGAACTCACTTATCGCAACGGAGGAACCTTTGTCGGCCTCAACGATTTTCGCTAGCAGCACCGTATACCGCACACTGATTCAGTTAGTGGGTATAGCCGTGCTCAGTGTGCTGGCCGGTTGCGGAGTCAAAGAGGTCAATGTTCAGGGCCAGTTCCCTGAACCACTGATGACCAAACTACCCCTCACTCTGGGCATTTGGTATGGCGAGGATTTTCGCAATCATGAGTTTTTCGACGAGGCCAAGTCGCGAAAAGATTCCGAATGGCTGGTAAAAACTGGGGACGCCCAGGTGCAGATGTGGGACACCTTGCTCAATGGCATGTTTGTTACCATTGTGCCGATGCGCGCTAACCCGGGGCCTGACGTATTAAACCAGGTAGTAGACGCTGTATTAATTCCGCATGTCGATGAATTGCAATACGCCATACCGGCGCACACCAATGTCAAAGTCTACGAAATATGGATGCGCTATCGATACGAATTGGTGACTAACACGGGTGAGCCCATCGCCGACTGGACAATGACCTCCTACGGCAAAACACCCACCGCCTTTTTACAAAGCGATGAGGCAGCCGTGAATCTGGCTGCCGTGGTTGCATTGCGGGACGCCGGGGCCAATTTCGCGACCAATTTCACTCGAGTGCCGGCGGTGCGCGAATGGCTGGAGCAGAAATGGCGACGCCCGGGGGAACAACCCCATGAGCCATAAACTACTCCCCCTGGCACTGCTTGGCCTTGCACTGAGCGGTTGTGTAACAGCAACTGTCGACGAAATGGTTTTCAATGTACCCACGGACGGTATTGGCGATGCCACCGTGGTTATACTGGGGCGCAGACACGCCAGTGACTACGAAACCGAGCCCGACTTTATTGAATGTGTCGGCGATCACATCAGTCGCGCAGACAAATCCATAACCGTGATGGGTGAACTTGAGTTTATCAATGCACTCTACCCCTGGTTCGAACCCAGAACAGCGCCTTTACGCCCCCAGGACATTGATCGGCTGATGCAACAAGAGCCCGTGGCGATGAAGATGTCTGAATTAAAAACAGAATATATGATCTGGATAGATGGCAGCACCGTGCGCGGCGATTCTGCCGGCTCCATGACCTGCGGCATAGGGCCAGGAGGCGCAGGTTGTTTTGGTTTTGGCACCTGGTCCAATACATCCGAATATGAAGCGGTAATCTGGGATTTCACCGACCGGGCCGAAGTCGGACGGGTGAATACTTCCGCAACCGGGCAGTCCTATATGCCAGCCGTAGTTATCCCCATCCCAATCATTGCACCGGTACAGGGCACAGCATGTGATGGCATCGGCGACCAGCTACTGGAGTTTCTCTCAAGTGAGTATTAGCCGCAGCGGAATCAGGTTCACAGCCGTTATTGTGGCGCTGACTTTGCTGGCCGCTTGTGCTCGCAACCCGGCCACAGGCGGCGCTGACATCACCGTGATGGGCCGCAGCACGGAAATCTCCATCGGCGAAGAGATGCACGACAAAATGATTGCCGAGGGTGCCGACTACAAAGAACCGGAGCTGGTGGAATACGTTAATCGTGTCGGCCAACGTCTGGTAGCCAACAGCGACAGGTCGGATTTAAAATTCACGTTTACTATCATCGATAGCCCGGATATCAATGCCTTCGCCACCCCCGGCGGTTTCGTTTACATCAATAGAGGCCTGATGTCTTATCTGGACAGCGAGGCGGAACTGGCCGGTGTTTTGTCACATGAAATTGGCCATATCACGGCCCGGCACTCAGCGCGCCAGCAAACCGCAAGTATTACCAATCAGGTACTGGCAACCACAGCATATATCCTGACGGGAAGCAGCGATGTAGCCGATGCTTCAACAATTTACGGAACCGAGTTACTGCGAGGTTACGGTCGAGAGCATGAGCTTGAGGCGGATGGCCTGGGCGCCGAGTATATGCATAAAAGTGGTTACGATACCGAGGCCCTGCTTGAGGTGATCGGCGTACTAAAAGACCAGGAGCAATTCCAACGCGTCAAAGCGAAATCTACGGGCAAAAAGGGCACGACCTACCACGGTTTGTACGCAACGCATCCGCGCAATGACCAGCGCTTGCAAACGGTGATTCGCAAAGGCGGTGAGCTGCAATTGGACGAGCAGGTTGAAAACCCAGCCATTCCCGGAGAATTTCAACGCCAGATACACGGTTTGGTGTGGGGCCCAAGCGTTCAGGATACCCGTTCAGAAGACCGTTACTATCACAGTAAGTTGGCATTCACTATCAATAAGCCTGAGCATTGGGGAGTCAACCCTGGCGCAAAAGCCATAGTCGCGAGCGCTGATGACGGCAGCGCCAGTCTAAAGATGACATTGCGCAGACGCGATGCCAAAGTAACTCCGCAAAATGTCATTGAATCCCTGGCCAGTGGCACCCTGAGTGGCGCTAAGGAGCTGGAGCAAGCCGGGCTAAAAGGCTACACAGCAATCGCCAGCAACACTGCTGGTGCCCGTCGCGTGGCCGCTATCGACTACAAGAGTTACACCTACCTTCTGGAGGGAAAGGCCAACGACTTCGCAGGTTCCGATGCCCTGTTACTTTCGATCATCGAAAGCTTCAGGCCACTGCACCCCAAGGAAAAAGCGACCGGCACCGCGCGGTACGTGCATTACATACAGGTTCCGCGAGGCGCGACCATGGCGAGTTTGGCCTCGGGCATAAGAATTCCCGACGCTGAAGCCCAGTTGCGTCTGCTCAATGGCCTCTACCCCAGAGGTGAACCACGCACCGGTGATTGGATAAAAGTTATTCGCTAGGATTCTTCTTTCAATTGCACCAGCACCCAGGGCGAGGCCACCACGGCCCAGAGTTGCTGATTGCTCTCATACCAGGCCAGTGCTTCGGACTCCGCTACCGGCGCTATTGCACCCTCGGCAATCCACTGCTGAAACTGATCAATATTATCCATACCCAGTTGCACGGCCACCTCAACCAGGTCCAGGGAAGCGCCAATGCGAATGACACTGCCACCAGCGTAATAGGTTTGCAGATCATGCCAGTGAATACGGGCAGTTTGTGTATGGTATTCCTTGAGCAACAACTGCTCGCGATCCGAATCACCCATAGTTAGGATCGGCCACAAAGGGGTTGGTCTGACGCTCCTGGCCAAAAGTGGAGGTTGGGCCATGACCGGGAATAAACGTAATATCGTCACCCAGAGGGAAAAGTTTGTCGCGGATGCTGGAGATCAACTCCTCATGATTGCCCCGCGGAAAATCGGTGCGCCCGATAGAGCCTTGAAATAATACATCTCCAACCCAGGCCACCTGCTGTTTTTCATGGAGAAAAACAACGTGGCCGGGTGTGTGCCCCGGGCAGTGAAAAACTTTGAGGGTTTGTTCACCGACGGAGACCGTATCGCCTTCGACCAACCAGCGATCGGGAACAAAAGCATCGGCGTGTGGGAAACCAGACATTTTGCACCACTCGGGCAGCTTGCCAATCCAGAAGTCATCCTCCTCATGAGGCCCCTCGATAGGAACACCTAATTGCTTGCGCAACACGTCTGAAGCGGCACAGTGATCCATATGGCCGTGAGTGAGAATGATTTTTTCAACGGTGGCATCCATTTTTTCAACAGCGGCGAGGATATTTTCTATATCTCCCCCGGGGTCAACAATGGCTGCCTTGCCAGTACTCTGACATTTAATAACGCTACAATTTTGCTGATAGGCCGTAACTGGCACGATGGTACACTGAATGGACATGACTGGCTCTGGATCCTGCGGCTAGGCCCCAAAAGGGGCACGATTAACTGGCCGCTAGGATACCACAGCTGGGGGTTAGAGCGTCGGTACCGCCTCTTCCAACGCGTCGTCTTCTTCTCCCCCCGTGTCTGCATTGGGATTGAGGTAAACATGCTCATCGAATTGTTTTTCAGATTTGCCGACGATGACGGAAATCGTTGCATCGCCGGTCACATTTACCGCAGTGCGCACCATATCCAGCAGGCGATCTACCCCAATAATCAGGGCGATGCCTTCAACGGGGAGCCCCGCCTGTTCCAGTACCATCGCCAAAGTAATTAGCCCAACACCGGGCACTGCAGCGGTACCGACAGACGCCAGTGTTGCGGTGAGAATCACGGTCAAAAATGCGGTGGCGGTTAAATCCACACCATATACCTGAGCAATAAAAACAGTGGCCACACCCTGCATAATAGCGGTGCCATCCATATTGATGGTCGCGCCCAGAGGCACAGTGAATCCAGCAACCGAATTGTGTACGCCAAGCCGGCGCTCCACGGTGCGAAGAGTGATGGGCAAAGTGGCCCCCGAAGATGCCGTGCTAAAGGCAAACGCCCAAACCGAACGCATTTTGCTCAGCATTATCCTCGGCGACAGCCCGGTAAAAAATTTCAGCAACAGCGGATAAACCACTGTTGCGTGCAGCAATAAGACACCCAGTACCGTGAGGAAATAAGCGCCGAGATCAAGAATGGCGCCAATACCCATGTTGGCAAATAGCTTCGCCAACAAAGCAAAAACACCGTAGGGTGCCAAAGCCATCATGATATCAACCATTTTCATGACGATGGCTTCCATATCGCGGAAAAAAGCGGCGATACGTCGGCCTTGTTCGCCAGCGTGGGAAATGGCATAACCAAACAGCAGTGAAAACACGATAATCTGCAACATCTTTCCCTCAGCCATCGCGGCAAAAGGATTGGCAGGGAAGATAGCAACCAGCACATCAATCAAAGGCGGAGGCGCCGCAGCCTGGAAACTTGCATTACTGGTGAGCTCAACATGGTTGCCGGGACCAATAATCGACGCAAAAAACAAGGCCAAACTGATGGCGATGGCAGTCGTGGCCAGGTAAAACAAAAGCGTTTTACCAGCAATGGGCCCCATGCGGGCGCTGTCGCCCAGGGAGCTGGAACCACAAATTAGGGAAACCATCACCAAGGGAACCACTAATAACTTCAAAGAGGCAACAAAGATACGCCCCACTAGATCAAACAGACCGTCGACCAAAAATGTTTCTATTATGTTACGCACTGATTCGCCAGTACCACTGGTATGGATCAACAGGTTTAACAGGGAACCTAGCAGAATGCCGGCGACCATGGCGATGAGAATACGGTTGGTAAGGCTCATAGGAGGCACTCCCTTACTGCGGGTCTAAGGGACAGGGACCGGGCAGATAGCCCGCGACTGCGTCATCAGCACAGGCATTACATCCCGAGGAATACTCCTGCGTTTCGCCGATGACGAGATTGGCGCAAACCGGCGCATACTCCATCGTGCATACCTGTGGGCGCGGTGTTTCGCATACGGTTACCAGCATGGGTGTAGGCTGTTGATTAATACCGCAGGCGGGCAAAGCCAATATCGCCACGAATAGGCCAATAGCACCTCGCATTTCACACTCCAATTGTTATAGCTATTATTAGTGAGACACAAGATTAACATTGTAGTGCCCGAAACGCAGCATGGGCAAAGCCATTAAGCGATTTGGGCAAATTCACCCGCCTGGTAGGCGCGGATGGCCTCCTCTATTTCATCAGATGTATTCATCACGAAAGGACCATAATGTGCCACCGGCTCACCCAGTGGTTGGCCACGCATAACTAATACACTGGCACCACTGGCACCGGCCTTCAATAACCATTCATTACCCTGTCCGGTAATCAGCAAAGTCTGGGGCCCATTTTCAACCCCGCCGGACACAATGCTGCCCTCATAGATATAGGCCAGAACCGAGTCTTCGTTTTCAGTGAGCAGTGACAAGTGCGCATCGGGTGCCAGACTCAGGTCAGCAATTGCTGCACGGTCCTCCAGTTCTACCAGAGGCCCGCGCACACTCAGGGGGGCCAATTGGTTCGCCTGGGGCTTGTCCGCTGCCCATTCCCACGATCCTGAGATTGCGGTTAGTTGATAATCTGAACCCACATGTATCGCCAATTCATCGGCGGGGATATCGCGATAGCGCGGCAGGCTCATTTTTTCGCCGCGAGGCAGGTTAATCCACAGCTGAAAGCCATGTAGGCCAGCGCTGTCCTGGGTGGGCATCTCGGAGTGAATAATGCCCCGCCCAGCCGACATCCACTGGGCGCCACCGCCTCTTATCTCACCACGGTTCCCTTGATTGTCCTCGTGGACAATGCCGCCCAACTTCATGTAAGTGAGTGTTTGCATACCCCGGTGCGGGTGCGGCGGGAAGCCTCCCATAAAATCGGCTTCGTGCTGGGAACGCAATTCATCCACCATCAAAATGGGATCCATTCCCGTATGCGTCATGCCGGCGATACGTTTGATGGCCACCCCGTCCCCATCTTGACTTGCATGGGCCACCCTTTGTTCGATGATATCTCGTTGCTGCGTTGTCTTCACAATCATTACATTAACTCCTCTTTCACACTTTGGAAGACCACACTTTAAACTCGTATTTATAGAATGAAAACCGCATAATATCGATAATAACTTTCGATAAAATAGAAAGGTTGAGCGAGATACTTTATGCACAAAGTCACCCTGGAACAGTGGAGAATGCTGCAGGCTGTGGTTCATCACGGTGGCTTTGCGCAGGCCGCACAGGCCATTCACAAGAGCCAATCGAGCATCAATCACGCCGTCCACAAATTACAGGATCAACTGGGGCTCAAGCTGTTAGAGGTTCGCGGTCGCAAGGCTTATCTCACCGATGAAGGCGAACTAATGCTGCGAAGAGCTGACCAGTTGCTCGCTCAAGCAGCTCAGCTACAGGATGTGGCCAACGGGCTGGCCCTGGGCCAGGAACCAGAGGTTCGGGTGGCTGTGGACGAGATTTATCCCCATGAACGTCTCGCAACAGCCCTGCAAACCCTGTCGCAGAAATACCCCAACACGCGTGTACAACTCATGGAAACCGTGCTTTCTGGCGGCGCCGAGAAATTTTTGTCTGGCGAAGCCGATCTTCTGATTGCAGGGAGTGCTCCGCAGGGGTTTCTCGGAGAACACATCCAGCAAATTGAGTTTATTGCTGTTGCCCATCCAAACCATACCCTGCATCAGCTCAATAGAGAGCTCAATCTGCAGGATCTGGTTCAGCACCGCCAAATCGTGGTCCGGGATTCAGCCGCGCAAGGTAAAACTGACTCCGGCTGGCTGGGCGCCCAGCAGCGCTGGACAGTCAGCCATATTCAAACCTCTGTCGATATGGTTATTCGGGGCATGGGTTTTGCCTGGCTACCCGAATCTCGCATTCACCAGGCCATGACCAATAATCTGCTGAAGGCGCTTCCTCTGGAGCAGGGTTCGCGCCGCAGTTCCAGCTTGTATCTCACCTATGCCAACAAAGACAAGGCCGGCCCTGCAACCTGCTATTTGGCCACATTACTGCTGGCTTAGGTTCAGTCACACTAACGGGACCCTTACCGGGACCGCTACCGGGATCCTTACCGGGACCCCATACGTATCATCTGCACAGTAACTTCAACCATATTGTCAAAGCTCTCTACGGATATATATTCGTTGGTACCGTGAATAGAACCGGCCTGGTCGGCATTGATCATCATGCCGTGAAAGCGATAGTGGTTGTCCACCTCCTTAACATAGTGGCGAGTATCTGTTGCGCCGGCCAACAAAGAAGGTACTACCACAGCATCGGGATAAACCGTTTTCACAGCCTCACTAATGACTGCAAAGCCGCCGTCAGGGTAGCTGGCAACGGGCGCCCGATCGTTCCAGGGATCGAAACTGATTGTTATAGCCGGGTCATCTACCAGATCTTCAATATAGCTCAACACCATTTCCGGGGTGTCGCCGGGTAATAGACGGAAATTCACTTTTGCCTCCGCCTTCTGCGGCACCACATTTTCCTTCACTCCGGCATTGAACATGGTCAGAGCGGTGGTGGTGCGCACAAAGGAGTTGGACATTGGGTCATCAGCCATTTGGTCGGCGACCAGAGAGCCGGTGAGCCACAAGTTGTCGAATATTAAACGATTGGGCTGAGCTGAATGGGGGCCTATAGCTTCCAGCATAGCCTCCACTGGGCCCACCAGCCTCGCGGGAAAAGGGTTTTGTTCGATTTTGGCAAGAGCGGCCGACAGTCGACCGATGGTTGAAACTTTGGGTGGACGAGACGAGTGGCCACCCGGCCCGGTAGTACTTAGCGTCAGCGTAAGATAGCTCTTTTCAGCAACATTGATCATCGCCACTGGCAAATCCGGCAAAATCGGGTTGTCAGCAAGCAGCATACCGCCTTCATCAACCATCCATTCGAAGTGCATGCCCTGCTCCCGCAGACGAGCGGCAATGGCAGCGGCACCCTCAGGACCACTGATTTCTTCGTCGTGACCAAAGGCAAAGCTGATACCACGGCGCGGAGCAAAGCCCTCAGTCAACAACTTCTCGGTGGCCTCCAGAATACCGATGAGACCCTGCTTATCATCCAGAGTGCCCCGGCCGTAAATTTTGCCATCGGCAATTGTGCCGGCAAAGGGCGGATACTCCCACTCGCCCTCCGTACCCGGTTCAATCGGTACAACATCCATGTGCGCGGCAAACAACACCGGCACAGCAGAAGGGTCCGTGCCACGCCAATGCATTAGCAAGCTGTACTTGTTGATGACTTCAACTTCCAGCTGAGAAAAAACGCGGGGGTAGCTAGCGCGCAAAAAAGCGTGAAGTTTATCAAATTCTGCATAATCTATGACGCTGCGATCTTGCTGACTTACGGTTTTATAGGTGAGCGCCTGTGCCAGGTTTTCCGCCGGCGAGGCGGCTATATGCCCACTCCAACTCGTCAGAGCGAGCGCAGACAGCATGGAAATTAACAATCGATACATAAAATTCACTTTAAATGTTTTGGGAAAAGATGGTACTCAAGGCTCGGCACACAATGCAGTAGCTGACCCCATTGGTCAATATCCAACGCGAGCTGCACGTAACCAGCTGTGGGAAGATTGGCAATGGCGACCCGCCCCAACAGCGTATTGATAAGGTCCGTTAGTGCCGGGTTGTGGCCAATAATGAAAGCGGAATTCAGGGAATTATTTTGCCGGGCGATCCAGCGTACGAGATTATCGGAGTGAAAAGTATATAACTCCTCATCTTCGCTATGCTCCATTGCCGCCAGTGCAGGCCAGGCATCACAAAGCGCCGCCAGGGTATGTTGGGCACGCCGGGCTACACTCACTGAAATAGCCGTGGGCTCAAGCAATTCAGACAAAGCTGCCCCCATCAACAGGCCGTCTCGCCGGCCGCGCTTATTCAGACCCCGCTCACGATCGTCCAGCCCGGGATCATCCCAGGCAGATTTGGCATGGCGAAGCAAGTGAAGTCTTTTCATAAGGCGATTGGGCGCGAATAAGTTATCAGTGTAGAGCAACAACAGGTATTAGGCCCAACAAGGCCGGCGCCCTCTAAACACGGGAAACAAAACGAAATTTCGCTCATTTTTTAATCAGCTCCAGTAAATTTCTCCGAGTTTCTTGCGTTTGGTTTTCAACATCGCTAGAGTCGGAAGCGTTGTCAGTGGTAGCTGTACCAGGTCGATTACTTACCCGAGCGGTTTGTAGTACGGGCAAGTGACCTCCATGAAGGCCCTTTGGGAAGTATGGAGCTCGAATGCTAAGAGGTATAACAGTAGCTCCATCTTGCCGACAGTTCGCTTCTTGCGACCTGCCAGGGTCCCCTTTGTTGTACGATTTCTGCCTCCGTGATCAAATCCGGCCCAACAAACACCTCTCCTGTTTTCATTCCGTGCCAATTGGAATGTTTTCCGGGAGGCCCAGCATTTGAACGAAGCTGGTACAAGCCTATGGCCCTTTGTGGTCTACGCCATCGCGGTACTGGTTCTGGTAGCCACAATGCTGGGGCTTTCATTTGTACTGGGTCAGCGCCGCGCCAATAAGGCGACCAACATGCCTTTCGAATCGGGTGTGCTCTCTGTGGGAACACCACAAATGCATATGTCGGCTGAGTTTTATCTGATTGCCATCTTCTTTGTAATCTTTGATCTCGAAACCGTTTTCATTTTTGCCTGGGCTGTAGCGTTTTTTGAACTCGGTTGGAGTGGCTTTGCCGCCATCAGCGCCTTTATTTTTATCCTGGGAGTAGCGCTAGTGTACGAACTGCGTTCAGGAGCGCTCGACTGGGGAATCAAGTCTAGAACCGGACTTAGTCATAAGGGAAAAAACTGATGGACTGGAACCTGAGTAA
This sequence comes from Halioglobus sp., assembly GCA_036961345.1. Lineage (GTDB taxonomy): Bacteria > Pseudomonadota > Gammaproteobacteria > Pseudomonadales > Halieaceae > JBALVT01. The sequence continues at coordinate 6,752 of JBALVT010000079.1, read as the reverse complement.
ACCCGAAGACCTCATTTCCAGCTCTCCCGGAGGGGCAAGAGAAAGTATAGAAGAGCAGGTTAAACGCAATGTCGCCTTTGCCAAACTGGAAGACCTGATCGCCTGGGGCCGCGCGCACTCGTTGTGGCCTTTTAATTTTGGCCTGTCTTGCTGCTACGTGGAAATGGCTACCTCATTTACCAGTCGCCACGACATCGCACGCTTTGGCTCCGAGGTGATTCGCGCCACGCCCAGACAAGCTGACCTCATGGTTATCTCCGGAACGGTCTTTAGAAAAATGGCGCCAGTGGTTCAACACTTATACGACCAGCTGTTGGAGCCACGCTGGATTATATCGATGGGGTCGTGTGCCAACTCTGGAGGAATGTACGATATTTACAGTGTTGTACAGGGCGTAGACAAGTTCATTCCGGTTGACGTTTATGTCCCCGGCTGTCCACCGCGGCCAGAAGCTCTGATGCAGGGGCTGATCATGCTGCAGGATTCCATCGAAAAAGAACGTAGACCGGTAAGTTGGGTGGCCGGAGACCAGAGGGTCATTAAGGCGGATATGCCTTCGCAGCGAGATCTATTACAAAACGACAGAAACCGGGCGACAAAACTTCGTTCGCCGGATGAGGTGTAACAAATAGTAAAACGGTCTATCTATAACAACACGAGACTTGACCAGTCCGGGACCCGTAAATGCTCAATGCTCAAATGACAAAAAACAGCACCGCAGCGGACGACTTGTTGGCCCGCTTTGGCGCGGAGTCGTTTGATTCCCAAATCACTGCAGACAATGTTCCAACCCTTTGGGTAGATCGCGGCAAACTGCTGGAAGTCCTCGCTCATCTAAAACAAACATTTCCGATGCTGCTGGACCTGTTTGGTATTGATGAACGCCTGCGACAGAATAAACCTGAAGCTGCGACAGACTTCACCGTTGTCTACCACCTGATGAGTTTCACCCCGGTAGAAGAATTCAGAATAAAGGTAAGCGTTTCACTTGCAGACCTGGTTGTTCCATCAGCCGTCTCCGTGTGGCCCAACGCAAACTGGTATGAACGAGAAGCCTGGGATATGTACGGCGTGGAGTTCAGTGGCCACCCCAATCTACGCCGCATACTATTGCCTCCCACCTGGGAGGGTCACGCCCTGCGCAAAGATCATCCTGCAAGAGCCACCGAGATGGAGCCCTTCAGTCTGGATGCCGAAAGACAGGACCAGGAACAGGAAGCGCTACTGTTTCGCCCTGAAGACTGGGGCATGAAGCGTTCGACCGAGGACACCGAGTTCATGTTCCTGAATCTGGGGCCAAACCACCCTTCAGTGCACGGCGTGTTTCGAATTGCCCTGCAGCTGGATGGCGAAGTGGTGGTCGACTCGGTACCGGACATTGGCTATCACCACCGCGGTGCGGAAAAGATGGCGGAGCGGCAAACCTGGGCATCCTATATGCCGTATACCGATCGCATCGACTATCTTGGCGGGGTCATGAATAACATGGCTTACGTTATGTCGGTGGAGCAACTGGCTGACATAAAAGTGCCAGATCGCGCCAAAGTGATTCGCATAATGATGGCTGAGTTATTCCGTATTTCCAGTCACCTCGTGTTCTACGGAACCTTTGCCCAGGACGTGGGGCAAATGTCTCCCGTGTTTTATATGTTCGCCGATCGCGAAAGGCTACTTGGCATAGTGGAAGCGGTAACCGGTGGGCGTATGCATCCGGCGTGGTTTCGAATAGGCGGTGTAGCACAGGATTTGCCCAAGGGTTGGGACACTATGGTGCGCGAGTTCATCGACGCCATGCCAGCTCGTCTGGACCACTATCAAAAGATGGCGATGGACAACAGCATTCTTAAACAGCGAACCGTCGATATTGGCAGCTACACTACAGCTGAGGCAATCGACTGGGGCATTACCGGGCCAAATTTACGCGCGACCGGAATGGACTGGGATCTTCGCCGGGACCGCCCCTATGGTGGCTACGACCAGTTCGATTTTGAGGTACCGGTAGGCAGCAAAGGCGATAGTTATGATCGGGCAGTAGTGCGTATTGAAGAAATTCGCCAGAGTCTGCATATTATCAGGCAGTGCATGGACAATATGCCGGAAGGGGCTTACAAGAGTGACCATCGTCTCACCACACCACCGCCAAAAGAGCGGACCCTGCAGGATATCGAAACACTTATTCATCACTTTCTAAATGTCAGTTGGGGGCCTGTAATGCCCGCCGGAGAAGCTTCGTTCCCCATAGAGGCCACCAAGGGCCTTAACAACTATCACCTGGTAAGCGACGGTGGCACAACATCCTACAGAACACGCATCCGCACACCTTCTTTTCCCGCGCTACAACAAATTCCACTGATCAGTAATGGCCTTATGATTCCAGACCTCATTGCCATCATCGCCAGTATCGATTTTGTTATGGCCGACGTGGACAGGTGATGCCAATGACTGATCAACTGATTCCTGTACTGAGCGATATCGAGCTTGCCGAAATCAATGCAGAAATCGCTCACGCCCCCTACCGTCACGCCGTCGCGATCGATGCATTAAAAATTGTGCAATCACATCGCGGGTGGGTATCCGATGAAAGTCTCAGAGCTATTGCTCGCCACTTGGAAATGTCCGCGGAGGAACTGGACGGCATTGCCACATTTTACAATTTGATTTTCCGGCGCCCGGTTGGCGAGAAGGTGATTTTGCTGTGCAACAGTGTCACCTGCTGGATCAAGGGATACGAAAAACTGCAACGACAGATCAGCGATCATCTCAATATTGAGCTTGGCGAAACCACCACAGACAATCAATACACCCTGTTACCGGTAACCTGTCTGGGAGCTTGCGACAAAGCACCGGTGATGATGGTAGGTGATGACTTACACGAAAATATTACGGCATCAGACTTGCCAGCAATTTTCAGGTCGGCTCAGGAGGCACACTCATGAGCCCGAACACGCTGGACAAACCGCTGACTCGCAATGTCCATGCGGACCGTCGGCCGACAGATCTTGCAGCCTACGAGGCGAATGGGGGTTATCAGGGTTTACGTAGCGCAATGGGTAAGCTCTCGCCAGCTGACTGCTTACAAATTATCAAAGACTCCAACTTGCGAGGCCGCGGCGGAGCGGGTTTTCCCACCGGCATGAAATGGAGCTTCGTACCCATGGACGGTGCCACTCCCGGGCACAAGTATCTGATTTGCAACGCCGACGAAATGGAACCAGGCACCTTTAAAGATCGCCTGTTACTTGAGTGCGACCCTCACCAGTTAATTGAAGGTATGATCCTCTCGGCCTATACAATACAGGCCGATATCGCCTATATCTTTATTCGCTCTGAATATTTATTGGCCTCCAAGCTGCTGCGCGAGGCAATTGCCGACTGCTACGCCAAAGGCTATTTGGGCAAAAACATTTTGGGCAGCGATTACAGCCTCGACATGCATGTACATGCCAGCGCAGGCCGTTATATTTGCGGCGAAGAAACTGCACTGATCAGTTCCCTAGAAGGCAAGCGTGCTAACCCCCGAGCAAAACCTCCGTTTCCGCAAGTGAGCGGTCTGTGGGGTCGCCCCACGATCGTAAACAACGTTGAGACTCTTTGTAATATTCATCACATTATCGAGCGTGGTGCCGATTGGTTCCAGTCTTTGGGCCTAACCCAGGATGCCGGAACAAAACTCTATGGCGTGAGCGGCAGAGTTAAAAATCCGGGTTGCTGGGAATTGCCTATGGGCACAACAATTCGCGAAATCATAGAGGAACATGCCGGCGGCATGGAAGATGGTTTTAAACTGCGCGGCTTCTTACCCGGCGGTGGGTCCACCGATTTCCTGACCACCGAACATCTCGACCTGGCCATGGACTATGACACCATTGGCAAAGCCGGCAGCCGCATGGGCACAGGCACTATGATTATCCTCGATGACAAAACCTGCCCGGTGGGCTTTGTCAAAAATCTGGTGGAATTTTTCGCCAGAGAATCCTGCGGCTTTTGTACGCCGTGCAGAGACGGCCTACCCTGGACGGCACAGGTGCTGGATGATATCGAAAAAGGGCGGGGCCAGGACGAAGACATGATCACTCTGGGCCGCCAGGTTGAATACATTGGCGCAATGGGGAACACCCACTGTGCGCTGGCACCCGGGGCAATGGAGCCGCTTGCCAGCGGGCTCAAATATTTTCGCAGCGACTTCGAACGGCATATCAGCGGCGCCGAGTGTCCATGGTGTGATGGAGGTAGCAACTAAATGCCTGTCATCCACATAGACGGTCAGGAATATGAGGTAAAGGCAGGGGACAACCTCCTGCAAGCATGCCTGTCATTGGGTCTGGATTTGCCCTACTTCTGCTGGCACCCGGCTATGGGTTCTATCGGAGCGTGCAGGCAGTGCGCGGTGGTGCAGTATCAAAACGCCGAAGACGAAAGAGGCCGCATCGTCATGGGGTGCATGACACCCGTTACAGATGGCGCGATATTTTCCCTGTCTGGCGACAAGGCAAAGGGCTTCCGCGAGACGATTGTTGAATCGCTGATGCTGAATCACCCTCACGACTGCCCTGTCTGTGCAGAAGGCGGCGAATGCCACTTGCAGGATATGACAGTAATGGTTGGCCACCGGGATCGTAAATATCGCGGCCTGAAAAATACACACCGCAACCAGTATCTTGGCCCTCTGGTGCATCACGAGATGAACCGCTGTATCACCTGTTACCGCTGTACGCGCTATTACCGGGACTACGCCGGCGGCACAGATTTAGCGGCGATGGCAGCGCACGACCATGTGTACTTCGGCCGCCACGAAGAAGGCGTACTGCAAAGTGAGTTCGCTGGCAATCTTGTTGAGGTATGTCCCACCGGGGTTTTTACCGACAAAACGCTGGTCAAGGAATACACCCGGAAATGGGATTTACAGTCTGCTCCATCGGTCTGCACGGGATGTGCAGTGGGTTGTAATACGCTACCTGGTGAGCGCTACGGCAAGCTAAAGCGTGTCCATAATCGCTTTAATAACGAGGTGAACGGTTATTTCCTGTGTGACCGCGGCCGCTTCGGTGCTGGATTCGTAAACAGCGACAAGCGTTTTGATTACCCGGGAATACGCAACAGCGAAGGCAGCTTTGACGCGGTAGATCACCACCGCGCAATGCAACATATGCTGCGCGCCTGTAGCGAGGGAACAATCGCCGGAATTGGCTCGCCAAGAACCTCGGTCGAAGCCAACTATCTACTGCGTATGTTAGTGGGACAGGCAAATTACAGCCCGGGGTTCGGCACAGCGGAACAATCACTGGTGAATCTGGCGCTGCAGCTGCAGCAGGAAACCACCGCGGTAATACCCGATATAAAAACCATCGAATCTGCAGATGCCGTACTGATATTGGGCGAGGACATAACCAACACTGCGCCCCGCATCGCACTGGCGCTGCGTCAAAGTGTCCGTAACAAAGCCTATACCTTGGCTGCCGAATTACGCCTTGAACCCTGGCAGGATGCCGCGGTACGCAATTTGGCCCAGGATCAGTTAAGCCCATTATTTATCGCCTCTGTGGCAGATACACGCCTGGATGATGTCGCCCAGCAAACTGTGCATCTGGCACCAGCCAATATTGCTCGACTCGGCAGCGCTGTGGCAGCAAAAATTTCCGGCGCTGCAGTCGAAGCACTCCCAGAGCCACTGCAAGCTCTGGTGGATTCCATCGCCAGTGAACTCTCGTTAGCCGAACGTCCTCTGATTGTCTCTGGGACAGGCTGCGCACACCCGGCGGTGATGGAAGCGGCAGCGCAGATTGCGGATGCACTGGGCGCCAGTGGTACAGCTGCAATGTTATGCCTCGCTGTAGCAGAAGCGAATAGCCTGGGACAGGCGATGTTGGCGGGCCCCGAAGCACCTAGCATTAAAACGCTGTCGGATCGTGCGGCCGCCGGTGAGATAGATACTCTGGTCATCGTGGAAAACGATCTATTTCGTCGCGCCCCGGCCCGGGAAATAATCGCGCTATTAGATAATATTGCCAACGTTATCAGCATCGACAGCCTGGACAATCCCACCCTGAGCGCAAGTTCGCTGGCCCTACCGGCTGCAAGTTTTGCAGAAGCCGAAGGTACATTGGTTAGTATGGAAGGGCGGGCACAACGTCACTTTCCTGTTTTCCAGCCAACCGCGGAAAGAAAACCCAGTTGGGTCTGGCTACTCACCTGCGTAAGGGAACTGCAGCGAGACGAATCCGCAAACCTGCACTTATTTGATGACGTCACCCGCGCGTGCTCCCTGGAAATTCCCGCGCTGGCCGGCATCACCGCAGCTGCACCCGACCACCTGTTTCGAAATGTCGGGGTGAAAATACCGCGACAACCGCATCGGTATAGTGGCCGCACCGCGATGCGAGCCGACGTTTCGGTCCACGAGCCGAAACAACCCGTCGACGAAGAGTCCCCATTGGCTTTTTCCATGGAGGGTTTAAACCAGTCACAGCCGGGATCTCTATTACCCTATGTTTGGTCACCGGGCTGGAATTCAAACCAATCCCTGCACAAATTTCAGTCGGAGGTTGGCGGCCCGCTAAAGGGCGGCACAGCCGGGGCCAGACTACTGTTGTCATCGGCTCACAATGCCACTGTGGTAATCGAGTCACTTCCGCCTGCACATCAACCGGAACAGGGGAAATGGTTACTGGTTCCCAGGCAGAGAATTTTTGGAACCGACGAATTGAGTGCTCTTAGTCCTGCTATCGCCGAGTTGGTTGAGCCGGCATCAATAG
>JBALVT010000078.1:0-17986 GCA_036961345.1 Halioglobus sp. | reverse complement strand
GCCTCTTCTTCAGCTTTGGCCCTTGCGGCATCCTCGGCGGCTTTTTGTTTGGCAGCTTCTTCTGCAGCTTTTGATTTAGCAGCCTCTGCAGCGGCGATTACCTTCGCCTCTTCGTTTCTGGCGTCTTGAAGCGCTTTTTCAGCCTCACGTCTTAAGGCCAATGACTCCGCATTGCGTTTTTGCTGTTCGAGGGAATTGTTATCTTGTTCCACGGCCTTTTTGGGGAGGATAACCTTCCTCGCCTTGGGCTGTTTTGCCTTTTTTATTTGCGCGCCATCTTTTTTGCTTGCCGGTGGCGTGGCAGCCGGGATCGGCTTGCGGGTTTTGGGATTGGCCGGTATGGGCCAACTTTGGTCAATTCTCCCCGGATGGGCTTCTCTGATTTCGTAGTCCATGCCGCGATTCGAGGGGAGGGGCGAGATACGTGATTTTTTTGCCGGTTTGGGAATAGGTACAGGTTCGGGTTTTGGTGCTGGTGTGGCTAAAAGCGGGTCTGCTTGTGATTCGCCTTCTACGACCTTTACCAGCGCGACGTCTGCTCCGGCCTTGTGCAATTGGGCGTACAGAGTCCCGGCCTCCTTGCGTTCGAGATCGCGTTTGAGTATGACCGTTTGACCGGAGAAAAGTTGATCGATCTGAGCTGCATCTTCGACAGACAGCACATCGCCAAATGCGGCCTTTACCCGATCTGGGTCGTAGCCCGGTAAGGTTTCACCCGTAAACGTGAGGTTAAATTTGTTCACCTCGCGCTTCATTCCCCCAATGTTGTTATTTTAGTCCCCTGATGAAACTTACGGTGTTTGCCCATGCTTTTCCAGTGCAATACTACCCGCTGTTATTTTTTTGATAAGGCTGTCACAGAAATCACCTCAAAGGTGAGGCCGGCGTTCTCGCGCAGACGGCTCAGCAGCTTGCCACCCATGGCCGCAGCGGGTGTCCAAATGCCTCCGCCTCCGGCCGGTTTGTCTTTGGCCAGGCACACGGCGGCTTCTGCGAGCATTTTTGAAGTCGACCCGTATCCTGGGTCCATGTCCCCTGTAACTTTTGCTCTCATGTCCTTGTCGGGATCGTGGGGATGTTTGCCGTGGAAATAAAGTTCATAGTAACCAGCCTCGCGATCAGCCTTGGAAGGGCCTTCGCCCGGCTTTGGAAGCATTTTTTTGGCGATGTTCCGCAAAGGAGTGACCGACAGCGATCCCATGCCTATGTTAGAGATCGTTGCAATACTCCTGGCCTGGAAACGCGAAGAGTTCAAAAGCGCCTCATCAAAGCGAAAATCTTCGCCCCAGGGAAATCCCAGCAGTGCATTGGTGCGTCGCACAACGCGATTGTTGATTGCCGCCATGACAAAAGGCGCCGTCCACTGCTGGAAATCCGGATCGTAGCGGGCATTGCTTTGATCGGCCTCGTCCTGGCCGGGCGCTGCACCAGCCGGATACAATGAATAGGGGTTGGAAATGGCATCGCGAACAAACGCATCGCCCTTTGCCTCCTCCATCATATTGAGCATGCTGGCGATGGTGCCACCACTGGCGGCGCCGCGGGTGCGGCCCACACGACTCTTGATTTGAGTTGCGGCGACACCGTGTTTCTTCAACATCGCCTGCTGTAAGAACCACGTTCCCATGTCGGTCGGTATGGAATCAAATCCACAGGTGTGTACTATGCGCGCGCCGCTATCCTCAGCTTTCTTTTGGTAGTTGGCGATGATTTTCGCCATCCACTGAACTTCTCCGGCTAGATCGCAATAATGCGTACCCGCTGCGACGCAGGCCTCAACCGCAGGAGTGCCATACAAGGCGTAAGGGCCCACCGTTGTGCATACCACGCGGGTTCGTTTTGCCAATTTTAGAAGACTGTCCGGGTCGTTGCTATTGGCCAGAATTGTGGGCAGTTCACTTGCGTCCACTGTCCGGCTTAGAGTCTCTTTGAGATCGGCCAGTTTTTGTGCGTCGCGGCCTGCGATCGCCCAATTCAGGTCGGAGTTGATTCCGTAGTTGGCGGCCAGGTATTCCGCCACCAGTTTTCCCGTGAAGCCTGTCGCTCCCCAGATGACAACATCGAATTCTCGTTTGTCCACGCTATTCTACTCCGTTTCGCTTGCTGTGAAGGTCTACAAATGCCGCACATAGCCTAATGGTTTCCAGTGTGTTTGCAAGAGAACGCGGGCCGGATTCCAGATCGCTAATGATAGGCGAGAAAAAGTCTTCAATATCCTCGGCCTGTTCCAAGGTGCAAAAAGACGAAAATTGCGAGGGCAGTTGGCCTTTTCTCCACGCGGGTATTCTATCGAGTACTGCCCAGATATTCTCCTTGGACCATTGCCAGGTCGATTGGCGATGTTCCTTGCGGGCCATTAACCCACGGTAAAGATAGATGATTTCGTTGTCTTTTAGTTCCGGGGACAGGATTCTTTCACGCACGACTTTGGCGTTGTCGGGGTCGGGGGTCCACGCCATTGCGATGAGTAGATACTGCCGGAGTTGGGCGTTATCAGCCTTCTGAAAGTGACGCCACAATAGGGCGTGGTAGGGTTTGCCGAGTTCCTCGCTGGCAACTTTCAACGCGGTGAGACGCAAGTTTGCATCTACCGCCTGAGGATGGATTTTCTCGTCTCCCCCAAAGCCAAGGTAGGCTGCGCCGTCCGCCGACAGTGTCGATCGAGTCGTTGGGTCCCGCGCAGCCTGGGCCAGAGTAGATATTGTCAGCGCTCTGAACTGTTCTTCGTCGTTGCTTCTATGGGTGATCGCATCCAGGCGCGCCAACTGCGACCGGTACCAGTCCCGTTGCATAGACTCGAGCCTGGAGCGCTGCTCAGGTGTCGCCACAAACTCCTTTATTTTGTAAATGTCTCCCAGAGGAGCCATTGCAACCCGCCAGGATTCAGATCGTGTGATGGCCGGTACAGCGCCGAGATAGTCTTCCAGGCTAATCTGGCCATTGTTCAATGCCCCACTGAGGCTGTTGGCCACGGATATCTGTTGGCCGGTATTTAACATGGCAAAGGACTTGAGTAGCTTGTTCCACTGCTGGGGAGGTAAGGACCAGCGATAGTAGCCGTGGCCCTGGGCGTTTGGGAGTATCGCGTCAGGACAGGATTCGGATTTCAGCGTCAGCCTGTGTGTTTTTTCTTTCATCAAAAAACATTGCTCACTGGATTGATCTTGACTGATCGCGCTCAGGCAAACAGGGATTGTCCAGTATTGGTCTGTCGAACCTGTTGACCCCGTGGGCAGGTAGCGCTGCTGGCTGAACTGAACATATGAGCCGCTTTTGTCACACTGAAGCTCGCTGGCCAGTACCGGCAGGCCGGGCTGCTTAATATAACTGTCGAACGCGGCCCGCAGGTCATCGTTATTAACCTGAGGATTGGCCTTGGCAATAGCACCGATAAAGTCCTCTGCGGAGGTGTTGCCAAAAGCGAAGTCTTGCATATATTGCCGAATACCCTCACGGAAGCCTTCGGCTCCCAAAAAAGCTTCAAACATCGATAATACGCCGCCGCCTTTTTGATAAGTAATACCATTGAAGGCAGAACCGATATCCTCGTGTCGTTCAATCGGTTCCCTGATCTGCCTGGCGCTTGCCAGACTGTCTATGCGCATTACGCCAGACGCCGAATTCTGCAGGGCTTCCCGGTACATTTGGTCGGGGTAGAGTTGGTCGAGAATGATGTGAGAGTTCCAGGTCGCGAAGGATTCATTGAGCCAGATATCGTCCCACCACAGTGGTGTGACCAGATTGCCAAACCATTGGTGCGCCAGCTCGTGCGCATGTGTCACGAAAAAGCTGCGCTTTTGGCTGATCGGCGCGGTTTCATCCAGCAGGATCAGTTGCTCCCGATAAGTGATAGCACCAGCATTTTCCATGGCGCCCGCGGAAAAATCAGGTACCGCGATGATATCGAGTTTCGCGTACGGATAGGGCGTGGCAAAATATTCTTCCAGCTTTTCGAGGATTGCAGCGGTATTGCCCAGAGCATAGCGAATCTCCTGAGCCTTGCCTGCTGTGGTAATACCGCGCAGTGGCACGCTTCGCTTGCGAAGTTCATTGCCTGGAATGGGCTCCCACTCCACGATCTCCAATGGCCCTACGGCAAACGCGATTAGGTAGGTAGGCAGTGGTTTGGTTGTGGCAAAGGTCAGGGTTTTTATGCCCGGGGCAGCTTTCGATTCGTCGATTTGAGGGCTGTTACTTATGGCGACAAACTGTTCTGGAATGCTGAGGCTTATGTCGAAGGACACTTTGTAAGCGGGCTCATCAAAAGAGGGAAACACCCTGCGGGCGGAGGTGGCCTGAAACTGGGTAAAAGCATAGGCGTCAGCGCCCTTGTTCACTTTGTAAAGTCCTTCGAGGTTGGTATTGAATGGCGCGCTGTAGGTGAATTGCAGGTTCGCTGCCCCTGCAGGCAATGCAGTTTCAGCAGTTAGTTTGACCACGCCGGTCTGGGTGGCCTGCTGCCATTTTAGGGGAATAGTCTGGCCGTCGGCCAGTGTGGCTGTGGCGGTGTTTACCGTAATATCCAACCCGTGTAGCCAGATCAACTGTGTCTGGCGGGACAGCTCAATAGCGATATCGACGCTTCCTGAGAATCGGTCCTGCCGAGGGTCGATGTCCAGGTGCAGCGAATAGTGCTTTGGGGTTATCCCCATCGGTAGTCGTCCGGCTGGGGGTGTATCCAGGCGTGCCGGTAAAACATCGCTCCCCGTCGTTTGCGATAGTGGCCCGGAGGCGGGAGTATCGGTACAAGCTGTTAGCACAGCGCTCGCGATTAAACATAAAACAATGCTAATACCTTTCATAGATGCCATTTCTGTATTGCTAAGGTGTGTAAATGAAACAAGCGGCCCGCTGGTTCTGTGTATTGTTTTACACGGAATTAATGGACCCCGTGCATCATCTTTTTAAGTAACGGGGACAGTACCAACAGTCCCGCGCCTACCGCCAGGCCAACCCATAAGAGCGAGTTAAACAAATCGGTATAACCGGCCAATGCCACGCCGACATCGCTAATACTGCCATCGAGCGTCTCTATCGCCGCGAGTTTTCCCAGTTGTACCGCCACGAACTCGGAGTAGGCTGTGGCGAGAAACCAGGTGCCCATCATTACGCCGCCAATGCTAGGCACGGCAAGTTTGGTCACTGCGGAAAGCCCCACCGGTGACAGGCACAGCTCTCCCCAGGTATGTAGCAGATAGGCCAGCACCATCCAGTAGGCGGCAACACGGCCAGATTCATCGGGCATGCTGGCGCCGATAACCAGTGCCCCGAAGCCCAGACCCGCCTGGGCGATCCCCAGTGAAAATTTCACTGGCGTGCTCGGTTCAAGGCCGCGTTTAGCCAGTGACATCCATAACCAGGCAAACAAAGGGGCAAAAGCGAAAATAAACAGGGAATTTAGAGCGCCAAATTGAGATGCAGAAAATTCAAATCCCAGCAAATGTCTATCCATTACCCGGTCGGCAAAAAGGGTCATTGATCCCGCAGCCTGTTCAAACAAGGCCCAAAAAACCACGGTAGACATAGTCAGTACTATGAGTACGAGCATCCGGCTGCGTTCAACGGCGTCACATTTAACAGTAATAAACCAGCCAATACCCACTAGCACTGCGATAGAGGTAATGTTCAGTGTGGCTCCAACTACGGCGTGAAATTGCAACATCTTCCAGATGGCGATTACGCCGAGAAGTCCGCATAGGTAGATTGTCCATTCTTTATTTATGCCAATGCTGGATTTTTGTCTGAGCAACTCGGGATCTTTGGGTTCAGCATGTCCATGCAGATGTTTTTGGCCGCGCAGAAATGTAATCAATCCGCCGAGCATACCAATGCCTGCCAGGCCGAAACCATAGCGCCAGCCATAGGTTTCACCGAGGTAACCGCACAGCAGCATGGCGCTGAACGCCCCCAGGTTTATGCCCATGTAAAAAATGGTGAAACCCGCGTCGCGGCGAGGATCGTCGATGCTGTAGAGTTTTCCGACGATGGTGGAGATATTGGGTTTTAGAAATCCGACACCGATGACAATCAGGGCGAGTGAAAAATAGAAGGTTTGCAGTGCTCCTTCGTCTCTTACCACCGAGTCGCCAACGCGTCGTGCCTGCTCACCTTCAAAGGCCATTCCCAGGTGGCCCAGTACCAACAACAAGCCGCCAAATACCACGGCCTTACGCATTCCCAGGTAGCGATCGGCCAGTAATCCACCCAGAACTGGAGTGGCGTATACCAGCGCTGCGTAGCTTCCCAGCACCTCCAGCCCATTGGTGTCTGAAAAAAGGTGATACTTGGTGAGATAGAGAAGCAGCAGGGCTTTCATGCCGTAGAACGAGAACCGTTCCCACATTTCGGTGGCAAAACAAACAAAAAGACCGCGTGGATGACCGAAAAATCCAGTATCATCTTCTGGATTTGAAGCGGAGGTGCTCGTTGTTACCATTATTTATCCCTTATCAAGCCGCCGGGCGGTGACCGTTGTTCGTGATTATTTTTGATTTTTCCACATTAAACCAGAAATGGCTTGGATATACCTGTGATGATGTTAACTAGGTCTGTATTCATGTGGCCGTGGGTTGCTATGAGCGCGTTGGTTTGTGCTTTGGCATTGCCTGGTTGCAGCGACGAGCCCTGGAACGACCCAAATCCCCCATCGCCTGAGGGTATGGTCACCTATCAGTCTATGATATCGCCGGCACCGCCTAAACACCTGGATCCGGCGGTTTCCTATGCCTCGGATGAGGGGCTGTTCTTGATGCAAATCTATCAACCGCCGGTGGGTTACCACTTTCTTAAACGCCCTTATGAACTCATTCCCCTGGCCGTAAAGTCTATGCCGGAGGTTGAATATCTTAGTGAGCAGCGGGACGTCCTTGTCGAATCTGGGCCAGATGTCGCCTATACGCGCTATACGCTCAGGTTTCGCGCCGATGAGCGCTTTCAGCCACACCCTGCTTTTGCGCGCGATGATACCGGAGGTATGCTCTACGAATTCGCCAGTGCCGCGCAGGGCAGTCGTTACCACAGTATTAAGGATTTTCCTGAAACCGGTTCCAGAGGGGTGACAGCGTTCGACTATGCCTACGGCATAAAACGTCTCGCTGATCCCCTGTTAGGATCACCTATGCTCGGTTTTATGGGCCAGTATATTGTTGGCTTGAAAACCTTTTCAGAACAACTTGCCACATTGCCCAGAGACCGTTGGGTCGATCTTGAAGATTATGAAATGGAAGGTATCGAGGTACTGGACGATTACACCTTGAGAATTACTATCCACGGTCGTTATCCGCAGTTCGTTTATTGGTTGGCCATGAGTTTTTTTGCACCCGTAGCGCCGGAAGTTGATCAGTTTTACAGCAACCCCGGCTTCGCGGAGCGCAATCTGACCCTGGACTGGTGGCCCGTTGGCAGCGGTCCCTTCATGATGGTTGAGAATAATCCCAATAGTGAAATCGTGTTGGAGCGCAATCCCAATTACCGCGATGATTTTTATCCCACTGAAGGGGGCGCGGGGGATGCAGAGGCAGGCTTTTTGGAAGATGCAGGTAAAAAAATTCCGTTTATTGACCGTGCGGTTTTCAGGATAGAAAAAGAAGTACTGCCGTTGTGGACAAAATTTCTGCAAGGCTATTATGATCGTTCCGGAGAGGTCCATGCCAATACCACTGGAGTTTTTGATCAGGCCTTTGTCGTGGGGCCGGATGGCCTCGAGATGTCAAAGGATCTCGCCGACCACGACATTACGCTTTCCGCTGATGTAAAGCCGGGGCTCTATTACTACGGATTTAATATGCGCGATCCGGTAGTGGGCGGGTATACGCCCGACAAGAGGAAGCTTCGCCAGGCGTTACAAATTGCCTTCAATACCGAAGAAAATATCAATATTTTTTACAAGGGCAATGGGATTCCCTCACAGAGCCCCATTCCGCCCGGAATCGCCGGGCACCTCGAAGGTGAGGCGGGTATGAATCCCTATGTCTATGATTGGGTAGACGGACAGGTTCAGAGGAAATCCATCGAATATGCCAAGCAGTTGCTGGTGGAGGCTGGTTACCCGAATGGGCGAGACGCGCGCACGGGAGAGCCGCTTAAAATCTTTATCGATGTGCAAAGTCAGGCGGTCTCCAATACCAGCATGGGTTGGATGGACCGGGTGTTTGGGGCCATCGGTGTGCAGGTAGAGTATCGCCCGGCGGACTGGAACAGAACCCGGGAAAAGCTTCTTACTGGCAATACGCAGATATTCTCCCATGGCTGGCTTGCGGATTATCCGGATCCGGAAAACTTCCTGTTTTTATTATACAGCCCCGAGAGTCCGCTTATTTGCAATTGTGATGGTGCCAATAACTCGAATTACGAAAACGAAGAGTATGATCGTCTCTTTCGTCAGGTGCGAGTTTTGGCGCCTGGTGCAGAGCGAGATGCTCTGGTGGCTCGTCTCGTTGAATTATACCGCCGCGATGCAGTGTGGCTGTATGCCTGGCACCCGAAGGAAATGTATTTGAATAACGCCTGGGTACACAACACCAAAAGGCACGGTATTTCCAAGGCAACATTGAAATACCTAAGACTTGATGCTCCTCTACGTGAGCAAAAGAGGGCGCAGTGGAATCAGCCGGTTACCTGGCCACTGTTTGTGACGTTTGTCGTGATAGTGTTGCTGCTGTTGCCTGCGGTTGTGGCCTATCGCCGCCGCCAAAACGCCACCGCTCGTTAAGAATAGGGGAAGAGAGTGCTCGCATATATTATTCGACGACTGTTGTACGCCATTCCTATTTTGATCGGTGTAAACCTGCTCACTTTTACGCTCTTTTTTGTGGTTAATTCGCCCGATGATATGGCGGCTTCCCAATTGGGGGAAAAGTATGTCACTGCGGCTGCCATTGAAAACTGGAAGAAAAAGAATGGTTACGATAAACCCTTATTTCTCAATAGCGCCCGGGATGGGCTGGAGTCTTTCACCCAAACGATTTTCTACACCAAGTCGGTAAAACTTTTTGCCTTCGATTTTGGGCGTTCAGAGAGTGGTCGTGATATCACCACCGACGTTTCCACTCGCATGTGGCCCAGCCTTGCGGTTGCCTTGCCCACTTTTATCGTAGGTATCTGGGTCAATATTTGCGTTGCCTTGATGATCGTGATGTTTCACGCCACCCGGCTTGATCGATGGGCGGTATTTTTGTTTGTGGTGCTGATGTCCATTTCCTATCTGTTTTATATCATCGGCGGGCAATACCTGGTGGCAAAAACATGGAAGCTGGTGCCCATATCCGGTTTTCACACTGACGCACAGCCCTGGAAGTTTTTAATACTGCCGGTACTGGTGGGTGTCATTGCCGGTATTGGTTCGGGTGCACGTTGGTATAGAACGCTTTTTCTCGAGGAGGCCAATCGGGATTATGTGCGCACGGCGCGCGCCAAGGGCTGTAGTGAAATCGGCATTTTGTTTAGACACATTCTCCCCAACGCCTTGATCCCGATACTCACCGGTGTGGTGGTCTTAATCCCTACTCTGTTTATGGGCAGTCTTCTTATTGAGTCGTTTTTTGGTATTCCAGGGCTGGGTAGTTATATGCTTGAAGCGATAAAGTCCCAGGACTTTGCCATTGTTCGATCTATGGTTTTCATCGGTTCTATTCTCTACATTCTGGGGCTAATTCTTACTGATATCTCATACACCTGGGCCGACCCCAGGGTACGGTTGGAATAGGGCATTTGACGACGATGAAATTTCTCCTGCTGTGGTCGGACTTGCTTATATTTTTGCTGGTAGCTTCCCTGTGCCTGTTTTTTTACAAGCTGCGTGAAGACCCGCAAACCCGCATACGGTGGGCCCAGGTTTTCTCATCGCGCCTGGGTATGGTTAGCTTTACGATTATTCTGACTTATGTCGGTGTCGCGCTGCTGGACTCTGTGCACTTTCGACGTGCTTTGCCGCCTGTCGAGGGTATGCAGACGGAGGAGATTTTCTACGACAATAAAGTGACCAGCGTGCTGGATGTTGTTTTGGGCGGGATGGGTGAGCGCTTTGAGCGTACTTATTCTGCACCTTTTGCCCTCAAATCCTTTGAGAAGAAAAATATGAAGGATGACCAGGGCAACGATATACGCGATTACCCGTTGCTGGAACACGCCGGCCAGCATTTGGGGCAGCCCGGTGATAAATGGTCGGATGTACTGGGTAAAAGTGGCTATGCGATTGGCGTGGGTCTATTGCTGTCGTTGTTATTCATCGCCGTGCAGTGGCTGTTTTTGCGCCGTAGTATTTACCCCTGGCACGCTTCCTGGGTGGCTCAGGCTGTTGTGGTTACCGCGCTGTCCTGGGCCGTTTATATCTCGCGTTATTACCACGTGCTGGGTACCGACCTGGGCGGTTCTGATGTTATGTATCAAAGTATCAAGGGCATTCGCACAGGCGTTTTACTGGGTACTCTGGCGACGCTCATCATGCTGCCTATTGCGGTTACATTGGGCGTGATGGCGGGATACTTCAAAGGCTGGGTAGATGACCTTGTGCAATACCTGTACACCACGCTTAGCTCCATTCCGGGAATTCTGCTGATTGCTGCATCCGTGCTTTTATTTCAGGTTTATATCGACCTCAATCCTGATTTTTTCTCCATTGGTATGGAGAAGGCGGATGCTAGATTTGTTGCGCTGTGTTTTATTTTGGGAGTGACCAGTTGGTCCAGTTTATGCCGATTGTTACGGGCTGAGACCTTGAAAATTAGCCAACTCGATTATGTGCAGGCTGCACACGCTTTTGGCGTGAGCCATTTCCGCATACTCTGGCGCCATATTCTGCCGAATGTCGTACATATCATTTTGATAACGTTTGTGCTCGATTTCAGTTCGCTGGTGTTGGCAGAGGCGGTTCTTTCCTATATCGGAGTGGGTATCGATCCGTCAATGGGAAGCTGGGGCAATATGATTAATGGCGCGCGCTCGGAATTATCCAGGGAGCCTGCGGTTTGGTGGACCTTGACCGGCGCTTTCTTTTTTATGTTTGTCCTGGTATTGGCGGCGAACTTGTTTTCAGATTTGGTTAGGGATGCTTTCGACCCTCGTACCGATGTGCAACACGGGAGCGGTTCATGAGCGAGATGATAGTCCGGGCAACCGGCGCTGATAATACTGGCCCCCGTGAAATTCGCATGCGGGTTAAAAACCTGAAAGTCGAAGTCGCCAGGGACGGGGAAAAAATTCTCAAGGACGTGAGCTTTGATCTGGAAGCGGGGAAAATTTTTGCACTGGTCGGGGAGTCCGGCAGTGGCAAGTCGGTTACCTCCATGGCCGCGCTGCGGCTCTTGCCCGATGCGCTGACAATATCCGCAGGCTCAGTAGAGGTGGATAGTCAGGATTTATTCTCTCTTTCAGAGTTGCGGATGCGTGAAGTGCGTGGCCGGAAGGTCGCTATGATATTTCAAAATGCGATGACTGCATTGAACCCGGTACAAACAGCAGGGGCACAGGTAGCCGAGACATTGCGGCTTCATACCCGGTTGCGGGGCAGCCAACTGCGCAGGCGCGTTGTTCAGTTGTTTGACGAGGTTGGGATTCCCGATCCCGATACACGTTTTGATTTTTACCCGCATCAGCTTTCCGGCGGTCAACAACAGCGAGTGATGATCGCCATGGCGCTGGCCTGTGAACCAGACGTGCTAATTGCTGATGAGCCCACCACAGCGCTCGATGTTACTATTCAGGAACAGGTGTTGGGTTTAATTTGTGAACTCACACGTTCCCGGCGATTGGCCGTTTTACTAATTACCCACGATATGGGGGTGGTCAGGAATACCGCCGATGAAGTGGCCGTTATGTATCGAGGGGAAATTATAGAGCGGGCTTCGGTATTTGATTTTTTTCACAATCCACGGCATGAGTACAGTCGTCGGTTAATTGATGCCTTGCCTGATCTGAGTCATTTTCAGGCACCCGATGAGCAAACTTCGCTGCTGCACCTTGAGGACATCAAAGTGTATTTCCCTATAAAACGAGGTGTTTTACAACGGGTGGTGGATCATACCCGCGCCGTGGACGGTGTGTCGCTATCGATTGCGCGAGGTCAGACCTATGCATTGGTGGGCGAATCGGGCAGTGGCAAGTCGACGCTCGGCCGAGCGATTCTCAATCTTGAAAAAATTGCCGGTGGAACGATCAGTTTTGCCGGTGCGCGAATTGACGCCTTGTCCAGACATGAGATGTTGCCCTATCGCAAGAAGATCCAGGTGATATTTCAAAACCCCTATTCGTCAATGAATCCGAGACTGACTGTTGGAGAGATTATATCCGAGGGTATGATTAGTCTTGGTATGGGGCTTTCGGTGGCGCAGCAGGATGAGCGCATTGAATCACTGCTGTTACGCGTTCAGCTACTGCCTGAGCACGCCTCGCGCTACCCACATGAATTCTCAGGTGGCCAATTACAACGAGTTGCCATCGCCAGAGCGCTGGCCGTTGAGCCTGAACTGATTATCTGCGACGAACCCACCAGTGCCCTGGATGTCTCTATTCGCGCTGATGTGATTGGTTTGTTGCAACAGTTGCAGCGTGAGTTCGGTGTTTCCTATTTGTTCATCACTCATGATTTGTCGATTGTGCCAACCCTGGCGCACCACGTTGGTGTTATGCAAGCAGGTAAAATTGTAGAGCAGGGCAGTACTGAACAGATTCTTACCAATCCTCAGCATGCCTATACCAAAGCGCTTTTGAACTCCGTGCCTCGCGTAGATTAACGCTCTGGAATATTCTTTTAGAGCGCGTGTCGTCGTGTCAGGCTACCTGTTTTTCAGCATCCAGGTCCCGCAGGGACTGACGTAAAAGATCGTCTATTTCAGCGGGGTCGCGCAAACGTTTAACGCGTTCAAACAGCAACGCTGCCTGGGGAAAATAACTGCGTAGGTATACCAGCCACTGCTTGATGGGGCCACCTGCATAACAGGCGTCGTAGTTGGCCAGGGTTAACTCCAGATAGTGGATGATAAGCGGCAGGATCTCCTGCCAGTACAAAGGCTCAAGGGTATTACCGTTTACCATGGCCGAAACCAACCTTGGCAGGTCCGGTCGGCACAATACCCCGCGGCCGAGCATCAGATCGGTACAGCCCGTAATCTGCTGGCATCTTATGGCATCTGTGGGGCTCCATATCTCACCATTGGCAATGATGGGGAGTTTTGATATTTCTCTTGCTCTGGCGATCTCTTCCCAATAGGCAGGTGGTCTATACCCATGACGCTTTGTTCTGGCGTGAATTGCCAGTTCGGTGGCGCCCGCGCTCTCAACACCCCGTACAATGTCAAGAAACTGCTCGTGGTGCTCATAGCCCAAGCGAGTTTTCACGGTAACTGGAATATGTGCCGGTACGGCATCGCGCACCGCGGTGACAATGTGGTGCACACGCTCGGGGTTTCTCAGAATGATCGATCCGCCATCGGAAGCATTGACCGTTTTTGCCGGGCAACCAAAATTAAGATCGATACCGGGTGCGCCCAGTTGCGCTGCTCTGGCGGCATTCTCCGCCATTATTTCGGGTTTTCCGCCCAGTAACTGTAAGTAGACCGGGGTGCCAAACACTGTTTTACCGCCGGCGTCGAGTTCTGGGCATAAGCGCCGAAACACCTTTGGTGGCAGCAATCGATCCGTAACCCTGACGAACTCTGTGACACAGCGATCTACGCCGCCCAGGCTTGTCAGCAGTTGGCGCATGGTGTGATCTATGACGCCTTCCATTGGGGCCAGCATGAGTCGCATAGGGAGTTTCCAGGGGTTTGTTTTGGGCGTGTTTGCTTTTGTACCCGTTAAGAGCTACACATTTTAACATGAGGATTAGCTCCCCGGGCTATCCTGTTTTAAGATAGCCCATTGAATTTACTCACACAGAATCGGCAGGTGGAGTTAATGCGAGGCGATATCGTTGATCAGGGCATAGAACTGATGCTGTATGGGATGGGTACAGTGGTGGTGTTTCTCACCCTATTGATAGCCACTGTTAGCCTGATGTCCTGGTTTCTTAGTCGATTTTTTCCCGAGGCTGAGGTGCCTGTAGCCCGTGCCAGCCATGAGTTGACAACCGTGTCGTCAAAGTCAGGTGACCTGCCGCTGGTTGCTGTTATCGCGGCGGCTGTCCACCGCCATCGTTCAGGTAGGCAATAAATCGCAGCTGGGCTTGCGATAGCGACTATTTTTTAATACGAGAGGTACCGTTTCCATGGCAGACTCCAAACGTCCCCTGGGTATTACCGATGTAGTTTTGCGGGATGCGCCGCAATCACTATTTGCCACACGTTTGCGGCTCGATGATATGTTGCCCATTGCCGCCAAGTTGGATGAAATCGGTTATTGGTCGGTTGAGTCCTGGGGCGGGGCCACTTTTGACGCCTGTATTCGTTATCTGGGAGAAGATCCCTGGGATCGTATTCGTCAAATCAAAAAGGCCATGCCACGCACCCCGCAACAAATGCTATTTCGAGGGCAGAACATTCTCGGTTATCGTCATTACGCAGATGATGTTGTAGAGAAATTTGTTGAGCGGGCCGCGCACAATGGTATCGATGTTTTTCGTGTATTTGACGCCATGAACGACATGCGGAATCTGGACGTAGCGCTTAAAGCCGTTAAAAAAGTCGGTAAACATGCACAGGGGACGATTTCCTATACCCTGAGCCCGGTGCACAATATTGAAACCTGGGTTGAGCAGGGTAAGCGTATTGAGGACGCGGGTGCAGATTCCATCGCCATAAAAGATATGGCAGGGCTATTGCGCCCCTATGTAGGTTTTGAATTGGTCACGCGGCTCAAAGCGGTCTGTGATATTCCCGTGCATATGCAGTGTCACGCCACGACTGGGCTATCTACCGCCACCATTTTGAAATGTGTCGAGGCCGGTATTGATAATGTCGATACCTCGATCTCTTCAATGTCTATGACCTACGGCCACTCGCCCACAGAATCTGTAGTGGCCATTTTGCAAGACACGGATAGAGACACGGGTCTTGATATCGTTAAATTGGAAGAAATAGCGGCTTACTTCAGAGAAGTGCGCAAAAAATACGCAAAATTCGAGGGCTCTCTGAGGGGCGTAGACTCACGCATACTGGTGGCACAGGTGCCCGGTGGCATGCTTACCAACATGGAAAGCCAGCTCAAGGAACAAGGCGCCGGCGACAAGATGGATGAGGTATTGCAGGAGATTCCGCGCGTGCGGGAAGATCTGGGTTTTATCCCGCTGGTTACGCCGACGTCGCAAATCGTCGGCACGCAATCCGTTATTAATGTGTTGACGGGTGAGCGTTATAAATCGATTACCAAGGAAACGGCAGGCGTATTGAAGGGAGAGTATGGTGCAACGCCCGCACCGGTTAATGCCCTGTTGCAGGCGCGTGTGCTCGAGGGGGGCGATGCGATCACCTGTCGTCCGGCTGATCTTATTGCGCCGGAGTTGGATGTTCTTACAGATGAGTTGCGAGCTCTGGCCTCGGAAAAGTCTATTCGACTGAGCGCAGGGGCCGATGAAATTGACGATGTTCTAACCTACGCACTGTTTCCTCAGATAGGTCTTAAATTTCTGGAAAATCGCGGTAATCCCGACGCCTTTGAGCCGGCACCAGGGCTTGAGCCTGCGCCAGAAACAGCGAGGGCCAACCCCGTATCATCATCCTCTGGGCCGGAAGTTTACACGGTGACAGTGGCAGGGCAGAGCTATGTGGTGCAGGTCGCCGATGGCGGAGATATTTCAAATATGGCCCCGGTCGCCAGCTCTGCTGCTCCCGCGGCGGCAGCCATAGCGAGTGCACCGGCTGGCGATGCTTTACCCCTGGCCGCGCCGCTGGCGGGTAATATATTCAAGGTCAACGTGGCCCCCGGCGATATTGTTGCCGCAGGTGACATTATTGTTATTCTCGAGGCCATGAAGATGGAAACAGAGGTCAGAGCCACGGATGGCGGCACGGTGCGCACTGTGGACGTCAAAGTGGGTGACTCGGTGACGGTGGGCGAAACGCTGATAAGCGTAGGCTAAGTATAAATGGAAAACTTGCTCAGCCTTTGGAACTCCTCCGGACTGGCCCAGATTACTTTGGGCCAGTTATTCATGATTTTGATAGGCCTGCTGCTGCTTTTTTTGGCTATTCGCAAGGGTTTTGAACCCCTGCTGCTGGTGCCGATAGGATTTGGCGGTATTTTGGCCAATATCCCCGGCGCGGGGCTGGCTTTTTCAGCCTTCGATAATGCGATACACGCCGGCGATCCTGCGGTTTTGGCCGAGTTTGCTCATATATTTTCGATTGCAGTAACAGAAAACGTCAAAGAACTGCAATTGGCGTATACCGGTGCGGGCGCCGAGGCGAGAATGTTGGCTGGGCAGGTAGCTTCTGATGCGGGCTTCGCCAACGGTATGCTCTATAACTTTTACACAGTGGCGATTGCCAGTGGTGTTGCGCCACTGGTTATTTTCATGGGTGTGGGCGCTATGACTGATTTTGGCCCGCTGCTGGCGAATCCAAAAACCCTATTTCTTGGGGCCGCGGCGCAATTCGGCATTTTCGCTACCGTGCTGGGAGCTGTTGGTCTTACCTCCCTGGGTTTGATGGACTTCAGCATTGCCGACGCAGCCGCGATCGGCATAATTGGCGGGGCAGACGGCCCCACTGCTATCTATGTGTCCAGTATTCTGGCCCCCGATCTTTTGGGCGCCATAGCCGTGGCGGCGTACTCTTATATGGCGCTTGTACCGTTGATTCAGCCGCCCATAATGCGCGCACTGACCACCGAGGCAGAACGGAAAATACGAATGACCCAGTTGCGGCCCGTGTCGCATCGGGAAAAAATTGTTTTTCCCCTTTTGCTGTTGATATTGGTGGCATTACTCCTTCCCGATGCGGCGCCGCTACTGGGCATGTTCTGTTTCGGTAATTTGATGAAGGAATGCGGTGTGGTAGATAGGCTGAGCGACACTGCTCAGAATTCCTTGATCAATATCACGACTATTTTTCTGGGGTTGTCAGTGGGCTCCAAGCTGGTGGCTGACAAGTTTTTGGATATTAATACCCTGGGCATACTGAGCCTGGGTATTGTGGCATTTGCCATTGGCACCGCCAGTGGTGTTTTGATTGCAAAACTTATGAATAAAATAGGTGGCTCTCCTATAAACCCTCTGATTGGTTCAGCGGGCGTATCCGCCGTGCCTATGGCGGCCAGAGTGAGTAACAAGCTTGGTCTGGAAGCAGATCCTCACAATTTCCTGCTGATGCATGCGATGGGGCCGAATGTGGCGGGTGTTATTGGCTCAGCAGTGGCTGCTGGCGTGATGATTAGTCTGGTAGGGGGCTGACTTTGCCTGGCAATAGCCAATCAATATCACCAATAATTGGTGCCATTCCCATTATTTTTGTACACTATGCGCCATCCCCAGCAGCTGAGTTACCACGCGCATGAACCCGAACTACCTGGATTTTGAACAACCCATTGCCGAACTTGAAGTCAAGATCGAAGAACTGCAATTGGTTGGCACTGACAACGATATAAATATCGGTGAGGAGATCCAGACGCTGCGCGGCAAAAGTACCAAGCTCACCGAAAAAATATATTCGAATTTGAGCGCCTGGGATATTGTTAAGGTCGCGCGCCATCCACTGCGGCCTTATACACTCGATTATATACCCCTGATTTTTTCAGACTTTGATGAATTGCATGGCGATCGCCATTTTGCGGATGATAGCGCCATCGTCGGCGGCATCGCCCGCCTGGAAGGTCGCCCGGTAATGGTTATCGGTCAGGAGAAGGGGAGAGCGGTAAAAGATAAGGTCTTGCGTAATTTTGGTATGCCCAAGCCCGAGGGGTATCGCAAGGCCCTGCGTCTCATGGAAATGGCGGAGCGATTCAAAATGCCCGTTATTACGCTTATAGATACCCCCGGAGCCTATCCGGGGATTGATTCAGAAGAGCGTGGAATCAGCGAGTCTATCGCCCAAAACCTGGCGGTCATGTCCCGTCTGAA
>JBALVT010000077.1:0-18044 GCA_036961345.1 Halioglobus sp. | reverse complement strand
CGAGGACTACGCCAAACACCCATCGTCGCACTCACTGCAGGAATAACTAAAGAAGATGAAATTCGCTGTGAAACTCTAGGAATGAATGATTACCTAACAAAACCATATTCGTTATCGCAATTGGAAAATGTTTTGAAATTATTCACGGGTTATCAGCCTATAGGGAAAAGCAAAACATCCAATGTGATTTCTCTGAAAAAACCAAGTGAAATACAGAGGGTCAACAAGGAAGACGGTAAAATAATTGATCTTGGCGCCTTGAACAATATTAGAGAAGTGGAGAAACAAACTGGCAATCCTATAATAGCCACGATATATGAAGGTTTCATCTCTCAGATGGGAGAAAAGCTAGAAGATCTCTCACATGAATATCAAACTGAAAACCACGAATTGTTGTATCAAACAGCTCATGCCATAAAGTCGATGAGCGCGAATATCGGGGCGGCGCGAGTAAAGTCGGTAAGCGGGACAATTGAGCAACTGGGCCGAAGTGGTGAAATGGCAGACATGGAAACTTTAATCCCTAGTCTAAATGCTGCATATACTGAGTTTTTGGAGGCCTTTGAGCGCGAAATTCTCAATTAGAGCCAGATTATTTATGACGGCAGACTCTCTACCATTGGATACAAGTAGACTACAGTCTGAATATTGTGATGCCCAAGCCCCTCATTTTCTGGCGAATAATTTCAGAGAAAAATGCCGCGAAATTCTATATTGTTGTTTGGTACCATTTCTACTCAACCCTTCTAATGGTTTGACCTCACCGGGTTTAAGCCCGCAAGAAATGATTCGAATTTCGCCTTCATATATAAGCAATGATCTCTCACAAAGTACCATCCTAGAAATACTGCACGCGAAAAGCGGAGATCTTTGGCTTCGAACTCTACATGGCCTGAGTCGTTTTAATGGAAATCGAATCATCGACTATCGCCCCACCTACTCTGGGCGGTACTTTATAGACAGCGTAAACATCTCGGAAATAGTAGAGGGCCCCACTGGAGATATACTGGTCGCTACTCAAGATCACGGAATATTAAGATACAATCCTATTCTGGATTCTTTTTCCTCTCCACACTGGTCACCTTCTTCAAAATCGCGCAAGGCACAAAAAAATGTTTATCGCGCGCTGCATACTAGGAACAACTACTTCTGGATCGGCTATCTCGATGGCAAGGTTGAAAGAATATCAACCGAAACCGGAGACAGGTGGACCTTCCAGTTAGATCCGAATGAACGTGTTACACGCTTTCTCGAGGATCAAGTTGACCAGATTCTCTTTTCTACATCCAAAGGGCGAATATTCAAAGTTCAGAGCTCATCACGTGAAATTGAATTACTAGTAACTGAAACCTCATGTTCGAAAAGTCCAGTTGACTTTACAGATATCGCATTTCAAAAACCAGAGATCCTTCTAATCGGCACTGCAGGAAGTGGTCTCTTTACATTTAGCATGGAAAACTCGAAGTGCTCTCAATACCGCCTTCCGAAAGACGAAAATTATGAGGAAGATCACGCGCTAGTACACAAGATACTCCATGACAGCACTGATAAATCAACATGGATCGCCAGCGACCAAGGCCTCCACATAATAGATAAAGATGGTCAAATCACCCACTTCCACTCAGAGAACTCGAATCTCGCTGACAATGAAGTAGGGGCATTATCATTTGGAAACGGGAAAATCAAATGGGTGGGGTCATTCACGCGACTTCACTTCTTAAGCAAAACAGGCTTCCAAAGGTTAGACCGAAAAAGGCATAAAAAGTTGAGATCTATCGTCGCTTTAGACGGCTCTAAAAAGCTCAACACTTGGATTGCGTCCTACGACGGGATCATAATATTCGACAAGAACAAAGATACGTACTCCGATATATTTGATATATATCCAAATTTGAAAATACGAAATGAGAGAATTATGGCACTCTCCGTATCAGAAAACGAAGCATGGATTGGATATAGATCTACCGGGCTCCAACGTTATCTGGTAAAGGAGAACCAATTAATAACTTACAATACTGAAAGCACTCCGAGGTTATCTTCAAATTCGATCAGCGCCATTTTGACTATATCGAGCGGAGAGACCTTGATAGGAACCTATGGAGGCGGCCTAAACATATTGCATTCGGATGGATCGGTCGAGCACCTTCTGGAGAACACCCAGTCTCAATCTATAAGCGATAATAATGTCATAATGCTCTTTCAATCTAGCGATGAAAATATCTGGGTCGGAACAAATTCGGGCTTACTTCGTCTAGACCTAGCATCAAGAAAATTCAATCCCGTCAGTAAAACCATCGTCGGCCAGGAATGGCCATCTCATCGAGTAGTATTTGCTATAGCAGAATCGGCAAATAGAGAACTATGGCTAGGTACGGTACACGCTGGCCTCTATCGCCTTACACCCACCAACGCAGCCCCGGCGCAATATTCGACAAAGCGCTTCGCGCCGGCGACGAAATCATCGAGCAATACGATTTACGCCATCGAAATAGACAAACAGAACAACGTTTGGGCATCCACTAGTAGTGGAATAACCAGAGTAAACACCCAAACAAACGAAGTAGATAACTTCTCCAAAAGCAATGGGTTGGATGAAACAGACTTTGATGTTGGCGCATCTCACAAGGATAGCGACGGACTACTCTACTTCGGCGGCAGCAACGGCTACACCGTCTTCAACCCAGAAAACATACAATCAGTCTCCCCTCCCCCAAAGATTGTCTTAACTGAACTCAATATTGCTGGCAGGCTGCCCGACCTTCCGGTTCCTCTGCAGGAACTGGAACTTATCGAGTTGGGCCATGAAGATTACTACATCACGTTTATGTTCAGTGCACTCGACTTTCGGGACCCGGCGAAAAACCACTACCGTTACAAACTGGAGGGCTTTGATCGCGAATGGATTGATAACGACACACGAACCAGCGCTACTTACACAAGCTTACCACCTGGAAATTATACCTTTCGCGTGCGGGGTGCCAACTCTGCCGGGGTCTGGAATAACGAGGGCACCTCCATTAGGCTAAAGGTTTTACCTCCACCATGGATGAGTTGGTGGGCGCTTCTAATTTATGCAGCGGCCCTATTAGTCGCACTATTCTTTGCCAAGAGAGCATATGACATTCGTCTTATCGCCAAAAATGCCACTGCGAAGGTACTGGAAGTCCAGGAGGCGGCCAACAATGCCCATGACGACCTTCAAGAGCAATTGGAAATGCAGGATGATCTGGTTCGATCCAGCCACCTGAACAATATGAATTCCCTGGGTTTGGTTCAAAAATTTATAGGTCTGCAGGCCGATTTTCTCGAAGATGGGAATATGTTGGATGCAATTCTTGCTAATCAAAATCGCGTCCAGGCGCTAAGCCATCTTGAGGATTGTATGGTGTATCAGGACGATGCCATATTCACCGATCTCAAAAAATATGTGGACATTATTCTCCACGAAATACTGAAGACCAGCACTATTTCAGTCGAAACGATTACAACGATTAACGAAGTTGAACGGCAACCTATTGCGGCGCGAATCGCTAAGCCGGCGGCATTGATTATTTATGAGTTACTGCATAACTGTGTACGGCATGCCTTCGAGACCGGCGATCATGCAAACTTTATCAAAATTTCCATGGTGTGTTCCGCAGAAGACGACCCTGCTTCGAGGCAATGGACTCTATGTATCGAAGACAGTGGAGTCGGTCTACCGCCGGGAATTGTCGCCTCCGCGCCAGAATCCACTGGCCTTGCAGTTGTTGACATGCTCATTGAAGAGCTCGGGGGGAAATTGACTATCGGTGTTTCCGAGGGAACCAAATTTGTCGCCATATTTCCGGATATGGCCAGGTCGGATATCTCCGCAAGCTATGTGTAGCCATCGACTAAGGGCGGTCTCCCCTTCCTTGTACTGGTAAGACCTCCTGCCCAGTGATACATTATTTCCAGGCAAACGCTATTCATCTAAAAACAGTGTTACACGCAGTTGCAAGGATAAATAATTGATCACCCGAAAGTTTGAGTCCAGATTTCGCGTCTTTGGGCAGGCCTGCCACCTGGTGCTGAATATTGAGAACGATAATTCCGGGGAGATTTTGGGCGCTTCGGAACAGGAGTTCCGACGAATTGAGGCCAAATTCGATTCCTTCGATCCGCAAAGCCTGGTTGGCCTAATCAATACACGAGCTGGCTCTGGGGAATTTACCCCACTGGACCCGGAATCTCTTAGCCTTTTTCAGTACGCTGAAGCGTTATGGGATCAGAGCAAACACATTTACGACCCCACTAGTTATTTGATTCAGCGCTACTATGCCAAGGGCCGGAACAAATCCGCTCACCGTTCGGGTTTAAAAGACGATCTAACACGGGTCGGCTGGCAGAATATCGAAATTGGCGAGCAAGGCGCCCGTCTGGCCATCCCGGGAATGCAGTTAAACCTCAATAGCTGTATCCGCCCATATGCCGTCGACTGCGTACGCAAATTGCTTCTGAAGTACGGGGTGAAAAATGCCCTTATCGATTTGGATAAAGATGTCGCCACAATTGGCAAGCAGGGCGATGGAGCAAACTGGTTGGTTGGCGTGCGTTACCCCGATGGGTCCAGAACCGCTATCGAGCGTTTTAAATTGAACAATAAGGCCTACGCTATTCGCGGGAACTTCGAGAACGCGCTACAAATTGACGGTGAGCGCTTCAGCCGGGCATTGAGCCCAATCGATGGTCAACCCATCCCCGGTCTACTGGGTGTTGCTGTTATCGCAGACACCTGCCTTACCGCCAGCGGTGCCGCCAGCGTGGCCCGTATGAAGACCCAGAACAATGCTCTGAAATGGTTGGACGAACTGGGGCTGCACTGGCTGGCCATCGACCGAAATTTTAAATGCCACGGCCCGGTGCTTGGCAATGCCCGCTAGCGGGCTTACTTCCCCATAAACCTGGGGCTGCGCTTTTCTCGCTGGGCGGCGAACCCTTCAACTAAATCAGCTGAATCCTGGCACTGCTTGGAAAGCGCCCTTGCTGACTTCATGTCTATACCGCCTGCCGATGCCTGGTGCAGAATTTCTTTCATGGCCCGGACGGCTAATGGCGCAAGACTCGCTATATGCTTAGCCTTATGCAAAGCAAACTCTTCGCGTTGTGCCGGCAATACCAAGTGATCCAGAAAACCAATTTCCAGCATTTTGTCGGCATCAAATACCTCTGAAGCGACCAGAATACGTTTTGCCAGGTTCACCCCCAGCCTCTCTACAAATCGATTGATACCGCTAAGAGGGTAACAAAGACCAATGGCTGCGGCGGGTACACGCATCCGTGTGCCCTCTATACCTATCCTGAAATCACAGCTTAGAGCCAGCTCCACACCACCACCAAATACATTGCCATTGAGGACGCAGATTGTCGGTATCTGCAGTGCGGCCAGCTGATCGGTGGTAGCCTGAAAAGTATCGCCATCTATAAGGCCTGCCCCCAGTTGCTTCAAAGATGCACCGGCGCAAAACGTCTTCTCGCCCGCACCCGTCACCAGCAAAACTCTCAATTGTTCATCGGCGCTCACTGTGGTCAGGTGAGTCTGGATGGCATGTAACTCCTCCATTCCCAGGGAGTTGTGCCGCTCGGGGCAATTGAGGGTAATTGTTGCGATATGCCCGGACCGACTGAAAAGAATAGAATCTGTCATTGTCTTCACTTGTTGGTAAATTCTGGAGAAGTTTGGCACAGGCTATGCGCAGCTACCACCCCGGAGGTATTAATATAGACAGAGGATCACCCGCAAAGCATACTCTGGGGCATCATGAGTGATCCCAACAAAAAACCTAAAGTCCGTTGCGCCTGGTGCGGCGATGACCCTCTATATATTGAGTACCACGACGAGGAATGGGGCGTTCCAGTCACCGATGACAAGACCCTGTTCGAATTTCTAATTCTGGAAGGTGCCCAGGCTGGCTTGTCCTGGATTACGGTGCTGCGAAAGCGGGAGGGCTACAGGAAGTTGTTCGACAATTTCGATGCCACAAAAATTGCCCGCTATACCGACAAAAAACTCGACAAAATACTTCTCGACCCACGGATCATACGCAACAAATTGAAGGTATACGGTGCCAGAAAAAATGCTCTGGCGTATCTGGCCGTGCAGAAAGAATTCGGAAGCTTTTACAAATATCTCGCCGGGTTTATCGATCACA
Source organism: Halioglobus sp. (assembly GCA_036961345.1). Lineage (GTDB taxonomy): Bacteria > Pseudomonadota > Gammaproteobacteria > Pseudomonadales > Halieaceae > JBALVT01. The sequence continues at coordinate 11,871 of JBALVT010000077.1, read as the reverse complement.
AACCCATTCAGAACCACTGGAAATCCCAAGCTCAGGTACCGGCAACCACAGCCACTTCTGAAATCATCAGCAAAGATATGAAAAAGCGAGGGTTCACCTTCGTCGGATCCACCATCATCTATGCCTATATGCAGGCCACCGGTATGGTAATGGACCATTCCATCGAGTGTTTTCGCCATCGTGAGTGTAAAAAGTTGGCTTAGAGCCTGGGCCCCTAATCTTGCTGCTATAATCTGACGTCATCTCATAAGGCAAACTCTGTGTCAGATTCGGAACAATCCAAGCGCGATTCCAGTTCGCTGCGCGTGTGGCAACTTGCCTGGCCCACTATTCTTTCAAACCTGCTGTTCGCCACAGTGGGTTTTATGCACGTAAAAATTGTTGCTCAGCTGGGCACCAGTGCCGTGGCCGCTGTTACCACCGGCCATCGGGTATTTTTCCTGATGCAGGCCATGCTCATGGGCGTATCTGTAGCGGCAACGGCTCTGATAGCGCGCAGCTGGGGTGCTGACCAGGTTAAGCGGGCAGAAATGGTCGCCTGGACATCATTGCTCATGTCCCTCGCTCTGGCGGCTCTGCTCACCATTCCGGCTTTGCTACTACCACTGCAGATAGCCGGACTATTTGGGCTCGATGAAGCCACAACCCGTACTGCCGCCAATTTCATATTCTGGTTGGGGATGTTCAATATATCGGCCGCCGCAAACATGATGCTCTCCACCGCTTTGCGTGCTACCGGTGATGTCATCACCCCTCTGTGGTTTTTGTTTTTCAGCTCTATTCTCAATATGTTGTTCGCCTATCTGCTGGCTTTTGGGGTCGGCCCCTTCCCGGTAATGGGCGTGGCGGGTGTAGCGTTGGGAGGCGGCTTTGCGGGGCTGTCGATTACCTGTGTATTTGTTGCCTTCTGGTGGCGGGGCAAGTTCAACCTCAAACCCGTCAAAAAGCTCGCAGTAGACTGGAAGTCCGCCAGGCAGCTAGGCTCTATCGGCACACCGGCCATCGTTGAACAGGGCGTCATTCAGCTGGCATTTTTGGCGTTTTTTGCCATTATCGCCCAATACGGCACTACGGCTTATGCCGCCTATGGTATCGGCATATCCCTGGTGTCATTTTCCATCGTCATCGGATTTGGCTTTGGTATCGCCACCGCAACACTGGTAGGCCAACAATTGGGTGCTGGAAAACCAGAAATGGCGGTCGCTGTCGGCTGGCGGTCCATGCGCATGGCCCTGGCCGCGATGACATTCCTGTCACTGGTTCTGGCCTGGTTTGCGCAAGACATGGCCAGGTTCATGATAGATGACCCCGAGGTTATTCACCTGACGGTAGTGTTTATCTACATGATTGCTCTGGCCCAACCAATGATGGCCTGTGAGTTCACTCTGGCCGGTGCATTGCGCGGTGCCGGTGACACACGTTTCCCGCTCATCGCGACCTTCTGCGGCATAATTCTGGGCCGCCTGATACCGGCTCTTATTTTTGCCCATCTGGAATTGTCGGTTTATTGGCTGTTTGGCGTAATGATCATTGATTACGCGATTAAGGCCACCCTGCTAATCCATCGCTTTACCTCCAGAAAGTGGTTAAAAATCGACCTGGACGCCAACTAAAACGGCTCCAGGCAATAGATTTCTGGACACTTACAAAAAAAATACTTAAAGTTGGAATCTTAGACTAACGGGTAGGTCGCATCTGGACCCAGCCTGAAAATCACCCCTTCCAGTAACCAGGATGTATGGCCAGAGATACCTCAAACGACAACAACCCCAAGGACTCGCCGTTTAATCGCACTGCTCAGCACGATGCGAAACGCGCGGCCATTTTGTCGCAGGCGGCCAAGCTGTTTAATACCAAGGGCTCCCGCGCCACCACATTGCTGGACATCGCAGAAAGTCTCGGTCTAACCAAAACCAGCCTTTATTACTATGTGAAGACAAAAGAGGAGCTCATTTATCAATGTTATATGGCGACTCTGGACCGCCATCACAAAACGCTTGATGAAGTTGCCCTGCTGCACGCCAAACCCGTCGACCGTGCCAAAGCGTATTTCCGAATGCATTTGGAAGGCTGGCGCTCAGCCGAAGAAGGCGAAAGCAGCCACATAGCGGTGTTACTGGAAATAGCGTCTCTTAAAGGCGAACATCGCACCAGGGTAGAGGCCCGCTATATAAAAATGTTCAAGCGCCTGCGCGAAAACATTCGTGATGGCATAGAGGATGGCAGCATAAGACCCTGCGACAGCACCTCGGTTACACGGGCCATGATCGGTTCCGTAGACTGGGCCTTTTCCTGGCTTCACCAGGTACCACGGGAACAAATACCCGAGATAGCGGAGCAAGCCTGGGATATTCTCTGGCGTGGTCTGTCGAGTGAAAAAAGCGAGTACACGCCCTGTCAGTTTCAAGTTGCGGGGAACCTCGGTGCCGATTTAATGGGTTTTAACAGAGAGGAGCAAAACCGCCTCAAACAGGATGCCTTTTATAAAACCGGCACCTGGTTTTTCAACAGGCAGGGGTTCAACAGCACCTCTTTAGACGAAATCGCAGAACATCTGAACGTGACCAAAGGTGCTTTTTACTACCATATCAAGAACAAGGAAGACCTGCTCTTTAACTGCTATTCCCGCTCGCTGGATATTATGGGCAAAATCTACACGGAAGCTGCGCATTCCGATGCCTGCGGTATGCTGAAAATAGATCAAACCTGCCGGCGAGTATTCTATGTTCAAAATTCTGATCAGGGGCCGCTCATTCGCTATAACACCATCACCGCCCTGCCTACCGAACGCCGTCGCGAGATCATGCGCCGAACCGATCTGGGCAATCAGCGGTTCGGAGACTTCATTCGAGCGGGTATGGAAGATGGCAGCGTTCGCCAGATAAACACCTTCGTGGCCCAAAACTTGATAGCCGGAGCTATCAATGCATCCATGGAAATTCAATTGTGGCGTAAGGTTGACGACGTTGACTCAGCCGCCATCGATTATTTCGACATCTTTTTTAACGGCCTGAAACCGCGAAGCTAACCGCGTTTCTGGCACATCATTACAAGGAGCCTTGCTGTGGCTACTGATCTGGAAAAGCTTCTCAACTTTCTGGAAGTTGAACGTATAGACAAATACCTGTTCATTGGGAAAAGCCCTAAAAGGCCCTCCCGTATCTTTGGCGGGCAGGTATTGGCGCAGTCGCTAAACGCCGCCATTCGAACCGTTGATGACGATCGAGTGGCACATTCCATGCACGCGTACTTTTTGCGCCCCGGCAACCCAAAAATGCAGATTGTGTATGAAGTTGACCCTATTCGAGATGGCAAAACCTTTACCACCCGCCGTGTTGTTGCGAAACAAGATGGCACCCCCATCTTCAACACTTCGATTTCCTTTCAGATTGAAGAGGAAGGGTTTAGTCATCAGATAGAGATGCCAAACGTTCCCGAACCCGACGACCTTGGATCTGACCACGAGTATTGGCACAAGATGGCGCGTGAGCATCCCGAGCAATTTGAGGCGCCAACCATTAACCCCATAGAGCGCAAACCGGTTATACGCCGAGATGTTCTGGACCCACAGCCACAGGAGCCCATTCAACACATCTGGTTCAAGGCTCTGGGCGACCTGGGCGACGATCACACCAAACACCAGACAGTCCTGGCCTATATGTCTGATTTCTCCCTACTGGGCGCCGCTCTGCTGCCCCATCCTTACACGGGCATGAGTAAAGGCATGCAAATGGCCAGTCTGGACCACGCCTTATGGTTTCATCGCCCCTTCAGAGCCGACGAACAGTTGCTGTACAGCATGGACAGTCCGAATAGTTTCGGACACCGGGGTTTTAGCCGGGGAAGCTTCTACACTCACGATGGCGTATTAGTTGCCTCCACCGCGCAGGAATCCCTATTGAGGAAGCGCAGCGACTAGTTTACAAAGGTAGACATCTGCCGGCCTATATCGACCAGTTCAAGGCGCTCACCACAGTGCTTGAGCCGCACCACCGAGGCATTGTCGGGCCGAAAGCACAAGGTCTCGGACTTACCCTGAATAGAGCCAACAACGGTATTGAGCACCAGAAAATGCGTGAATATCACGCTCGGCTGCTCAAGCTCCAGCAATTTAGTCAGCATTTCAGCGCGCCAGGCTTTTAGCGAATCCGGTTGGATGTCCCACTGCTGCGCCATATATTCACGCAGCCATTCCTGTCTTTGCGCCATGGGCACCGGCGAAGGTATCTCACTATAGGCACCCTCAATCGCTACATCTGCACCACCGAGAAGTTCAGCCAAGGGCTTCGATGTTTCCTGGGCCCGTAACAATGGGCTGCTAATCAAGTTGGTCTTTTCGCCGAGTAACGGCAACAACTCTTGCGCTGTTTGCAGTGCCTGCTCTTTACCCAGATCACTCAGCCCCGGGTCAGCGGCTTTACCCCAACTCGCCGCAGCCTCGCCATGTCTTACCAAAAAGATATCCATTAGCGGTAGCTCAACAGGGATTCATCATTTTGCTGCCCCAGAACATCGAGAAACGAATGGTCATTGAAGTACGACAGGGAAACTTTGTGTGGGCTATAAAACAAACGCGTTACCGAGCAATTGATTACCGGCTCGTAAAACGTATAGGCATGTGACCCATCCAGACCAAGCACATGGGCTACGATCGTGGCGATTGTGCCGCCGGACGTAAATATGCCCACGGTTTTCCCTGAGCCCTGGGCCTGAATAACCTGGGCTAGTGCAGCATGAACCGCCGAAGAATATTCTTCCCAGCTCTGAATGCGTGGCTCATTGCATTGCTTGGACACCCAGTAGTTAAAAACGCCCTCGATAACCTTCTGGTAGTCCTTACTGGCAGAAAGCCCCTTTTTCATCAGCGCCTGGATGGGCTCATTGGTTTTTATAACCTCAGGCACCAGAAACTCAAGTTGTTCGTCATTTCGCACTTCGTTAAAACGCGCATCTATCGTGTGCGGCACCGCGCCGGGTTGACTGGCGAGTGCCAGCTCCGCGGTTTTTCTCTGGCGCTGTAGATCGCCGCTGTATGCCGCATCAAAATGAATATTACAGTCTCGCAGATAATGCCCTAGCACTGTGGCCTGACGACAACCCAGATCAGATAGTTTGTCGTAGTTTTCGGCGCCAAACGAGGCCTGCCCATGTCGTATTACATATATACTTGCCATTAAAGATACTGTCCTTGCAATTGATCCTGGCCTCTGTCGAAGCGCAATTTACGGCGATAGGGGAATAAATCTTCCACATAGCCGCTGTTGATTTTAGTCTGTAAACCCTGCCAATAAGAAGCCTCGTAAATGTCACTGTGCAATTCGTCAAACACTTTTCGAGCACGCTGATTACCTGAAAAAAACAGCGGAAACTCCTCGGGAAAAATATCGTTTACCCCCACGCTGTACCAGGGCTGACTGGACATTTCCTCCTCCTCATTGCGCGGATGGGGAATAATTCGAAAATTACACTGGGTCAACGGCACAATCTCATCGTAATCGTAAAATACCACCCGGCCGTGTCGTGTTACACCAAAGTTTTTTAGCAACATATCACCCGGGAAAATATTTGCTGACGCCAATTGTTTAATGGCGTTGCCGTACTCATCCATTACCTCAAACACCTGTTTTTCGGTGGCCTCGCGCAAATACAAATTAAGAGGCGTCATGCGCCGTTCTACATAGACATGTTTGATCACCAATGCCTTACCGTGTTCTTCCACGAGCGACGGCGCCACGGTTCTCAACTCTTCGATAAGCTCGTCGGAAAAACGATTTCGGGCAAAGGCCAAATTGGTGAATTCCTGAGTATCGGCCATGCGACCCACCCGGTCGGCACGTTTCACCAAACGGTATTTTGCTTTTACCTGTTCTCGTGTCATGTCTTTGGGCGGCGTGAATCTGTCCTTGATGATCTTAAATACAAAATCATACGAAGGCAGCGTGAACACGCTCATCACCATGCCCTTAATGCCGGGAGCGATAATAAACTGGTCACTGGTATTTTTCATATGGCGGAAAGCACAGCGATAATAATAGGTTTTGCCGTGTTTGTTATAACCCATTGCGCTGTATATTTCCGATATGGGCTTGGCCGGCATCAATTGCTGTAAAAACAGAACATACTGCGACGGAATGGAAGCATCCACCATAAAATAGGAGCGCGTGAAGCTGAAGATCACACTGACCTTATCGGCACCAAACAATACCGTATCCACATACACTTCGCCCTGTTCATTTTGCAGCAGCGGCAGCACAAACGGCATGGACTCTTCTCCCGACAACATTCTACCGACAATATAGGCACCCTTGTTACGGAAAAAGTGATGTTCCAGCGCCTGAAGCTCAAGCTGGGGGTTTGCCACATCAAAATGCGCGGCCAAATAGCCATCCACTACCGCCAGAATGTTGCTGACATCGCGCTGTAAGTCCTCAAAGGGGTTCTGTAAGGCATAGTCGCCCAATAAGGTCAGGAACAGGTCTGCCAGAGAATTCTGGGGACTGCTTTCAAGGGAATACGAGCGATAAACCTCGTGGTAGTTTACCGAGGGCATGTCGCCCTGGGGTGAAAAAACAAAGGCGTGTTCATCGCGGATTTTGCGGTGTTTGAAGGCGACACAATAAACAGAATTAAAAAAGGTTTCGGCGATTTCGAAGTTGTTATGGCCCTCTATCAAACGGGCATACACTTTCCTGGCTTCGCTCCAGAACACAAAATCGCGCAACTGATCGCCTGCGATTAATTCCACATACTCAATAATCTTGCTGGTTTTAAGCTTGTATAAATCAATACGCTGGGTGGATGCCTGATGCATGCCCTGCCAATCGGCGCGTTCAAAGCGCGACTTGGCCGCCAGGGTTATATTCTGGAAATCCGCAAAATAGGATTCAAAACCATTGAGTATGGTGCGCGCGAAGCGCTCCTGCTTTTCCACACCAGTTGCCTGCTGCTTTGGGGATTTCCAGTTTATACCTATGTTATGGCGGGCACACCAACCGTCCGACGCAGTTTGCGCATGCCACCAAGCCAGCGATCGTAATCCTGTGCCTTGCGCTCTCTATACAGCGCCACTTCCTCGTGTGGAAGAATCAGGAACTTTTCCGCCGCCAAACCTTCAACCACAGCGCCCGCTACCTGCTCGGGTGTCATCACACCATCTACGCCGGCTGTACCGCCGCCACTGTCTCCGATCATGCGTGTTGCTACGGCCTGTGGGCACAGAGCAGTCACTTTAATGCCGTCATCACCGTGAGTAATGGCCAGAGATTCGGCAAATCCAATCGCTGCATGTTTGGTGGTGGAATAAGCCGCATCGCCTATCTGGTTAAGCAAACCAGCGGCAGAAACGGTATTCAGAAAATAACCGGAACCGCGCTCCAGCATTTTTGGCAGACAGGCTCTGGCCGCGTAAACATGTGCCATCACATGGATATCCCACATGGCTTGCCACATGTCGTTGCTAGCGGAAGTGGCCCACCAGGGTTCACCATCCAAACCAATAATACCCGCATTGCTGCAAAACAGATCAATAGGCCCATGATTCGCCTCTACATCTGCAACCATGTCCGCAATTTGCTGCTCTTCGCGCACATTCACACCATAGGCAACGCCGCCGATGGCCTCGGCAACAACTTTGGCATTGGCCTCTTCAAGATCGGCAACAACCACCAGCTTGGCGCCCTCGCGATGAAAGCGCTGGCACAGGGCTTTGCCAATACCATTGGCGCCACCCGTTACAACAACAACTTTATCTGCTAGCTGCACTACAGCATTTCCTTGGCCAAGATCTCCAATATTGCAGGGTCTTGAACGCCCAGCAGCATGGTGCCAACTTCTCCGCGTTTGCCGGCTGCTTTCCAGGGCGCAAGACGTTCGATAATGCGTTCCTTGGGACCGACAAGAGCAACCTCATCCAGCAGTGCATTGGGTACCAGCGCTTCCGCTTCGGCCTTTTTGCCAGACAGGTAAAGGTCTTGAATTCGGGTGGCTTCATCGCCGTAACCCAATCGAGTAGCATAGTCGTGGTAGAAGTTTTTGCCCTTGGCACCCATACCACCAATGTATAGCCCCAACCATGGACGCAGCGAATCGTATGCCGCGTCGAGGTCATCGTTCATGGCAACGGATACAAACGGTGCTATGTCGAAATCTTTCAGGCCTTTGCCACCGCCGGCTATTTCAAAACCCGCTTCAATATCCTTGCCCAATACGTCGTACTTATCGGGGTCCATCCACACCGGGAATACACCATCAGCTACTTCACCCGCACAGCGCAGGCCGGCCGGGGTAATCGAGGCGGTATAAATGGGGATATCATTGTCCGGTGCAAGAATGGATTTTAGCGGCTTACCCAATCCCGTGGTGCCCTCACTTTTGTTGGGCATTTGATACATCTTGCCGTCAAATTCAACAGGCCCCTCTCTCGCCATGATCTTTCTCATGATCTTGACGTACTCACGAGTACGGGTCACAGGCTTGCCGTAGGGAACGCCGTGCCAGCCCTCTACAACCTGTGGCCCAGAAGCACCCAGACCAGCGATAAAGCGCCCGCCAGACATTTGTGACAATGACATTGAAGTCATAGCCGTCATAGCCGGAGTACGAGCAGGCATTTGCATGATGGCCGTGCCCACACGAATTTTTTCAGTTTGCGCCAGAACCCATGTTGCAGTCGTTACCGCATCATTGCCGTATGCTTCAGCGGTCCAGGCCGAATCGTATCCCAGGGATTCTGCGTGTTTGATCAGATCCATCGGGATATTGATGTGCTTGCCTGAGTAACCGAGTAATAATCCAAGTTTCATACTGTTTCTCCAAATGTGGCCACGGTGCAGTGGCCATTGAGTAAAATTATTTTATGGAAGCCTAGTTATAGCGCAAAGCGTTGAACTTTGCCTGATGGTAATCGCCACTGCCAAAAATGGTGTTGAGCATCATAAGCCGTTTTGCATAGTGACCGATATCCAATTCATCAGTCATTCCCATGCCGCCATGCAGCTGAATTGCCTCTGAGAGAATATGTTTACCGGCTTTGTCGGTCATCACTGACAGAGCGTGTATGGTGGTGGCCAGATCATCACTGCCCTCCTCGGTCTCACACAGCGCTCGATAAAGCATGGATTTTGCCTGTTCATAGGCCATGAAGGTGTCCACCATGCGGTGTTGCAGCGCCTGAAAACTGCCGATGGCAACATCGAACTGCTCTCGTGTTTTGGTGTATTCCAGGGTCTTGGTATTCAGCTGACCCATAATGCCCAGTGCTTCCGCTGCCAGGGCAATTTTCGCGTCCTGGGCCAATGCTTCTATTAGTGCAAGCGCCCCATTGAGTTCTCCCACCAGATTACCAGCAGGCACCTTGACGTTGTTCAGGGAAACGTTAGCCACAACCTGACCATCCATCATACGGTAGTTGAATCGCTCCAGGCCCTGCGCATCGGCTGGAACCAGATACAAACTGATACCCTGCTCGTCAAATTGTTCACCGGCGCTGCGCGCAGAAACGATGAAATGATCGGCATTGGCGCCGTTAATTACGACAACCTTTTCGCCGTTCAGGCTAACCTGATCGCCATCGGCAACCGCGGTGGTTTTAACATCTGCCAATTCGTAGCGGCTCTGTCGCTCCAGATAGGCAAAAGCGCCCTGACAGCTGCCGTCGATAATCTTTGGGATATACTCCGCCTGCTGCTCCGACGAGCCGGCGTTTTGTAACAAACCGCCAAATAGAACAACGGTTGCAAGGAACGGTTCAGCGACCAGTCCCTTGCCAAATTCTTCCATTACCAACATGGTATCGGTGGCGCCGCCGCCAAAACCGCCATGTTCCTCGGCAAAAGGAATAGACAACCAACCAAGGTCGGCAAATGTCTGCCAGTTTGCAGCGCTCATGCCCGCCTCGGTTGCAACTATTTTACAGCGGGTATCAAAGTCGTAGTCGTCCTGAACAAATCTTGCGACGCTGTCCCGGAGCATTACCTGCTCTTCTGAAAAATCAAAGTTCATTTCTAATGTCCTCTATAACTGCGAATCACAAGCCCAATACAGCTTTGGCGATAATATTTTTTTGCACTTCGTTGGAACCACCGTAGATCGTTGCGGCGCGACCATACATATACCCTTTGCGAGCAGCGCTACCAAAACCGTGGCCCAGTGTGTCCTCATCGATATCGTCCACAACCCCCTGATAATGGGCGGCAATATCCATGCCCAGCTGCTGAACAGCCTGTTGCATCTCCGTACCTTTAATCTTTAACAAGGAAGATTCGGCTCCGGGGGCGCCACCTGCGGCAACCGAGGCCAGCACGCGCAATTCAGTGTATTCAAGTGCCATCAGTTCGATATCTATATCGGAAAGGCGTTTTTGAAATAGAAGATCGTCCAGCAATGCTTTGCCACCGTTCACTTCCTTGGCGGCCAGTTTACGAATCTCAGACAAATGACGCTGTGAGTCGGGAACGCCAGCAATACCGGTACGCTCATGGGCCAACAACGCCTTGGCATAGGTCCAGCCCTTGTCCTGTTCGCCTATACGGTTGGCAACCGGTACGCGTACATTATTAAACACCACCTCATTGAGACTGTGATTACCATCAATAGTCTCGATAGGATTCACTTCAATACCCGGGCTTTTCATATCGATTAGCAAGAAAGTAATGCCCTGCTGTTTTTTCCCGTCTGAATTGGTGCGTACCAGACAGAAAATCCAGTCTGCGTACTGTGCGTAAGTGGTCCAGATCTTGGTGCCGTTTACCACATAGTCGTCGCCGTCGAGCTCAGCGCGGGTTTTCAGGGAAGCCAGGTCAGAACCGGAGCCGGTCTCTGAATAACCCTGACACCACCAGTCATCACTTGCCAATATGCGCGGCAAAAACTTCTTCTGCTGTTCTTCGTTACCAAAACCGATGATTACCGGGGCAACCATGGTCAGACCAAAAGGCGTTACATCGCGAACGCCGGCCGCAGCCCGCTCGCTTTCATAGATGAATTTTTGAGTGGAGTTCCAGCCTGTTCCACCGTGTTCCACTGGCCAGCCAGGTGCTATCCAGCCCTGGGCATGCAATCTCTTTTGCCACTCTACAACGGCGCCTTTATGGCTGTCTTTTTTGCCCATACGTGATTGCAGCTCTTCGTCATAAGCCTGAGCAAAAAAAGCACGTACCTCATCGCGAAAAGCGATATCTTCGGCGGAAAATTGGATATCCAATGTAATACCTCCTGATTCTTCTATATTTGGCTGTAAGAATTGTTTTTGACTTTTGAGTATGTTCTTTTGTTAATCCGGCATGTACCTTAGCGATTAGAGGTGCGCAAGACAAGTAAATTAGGAACAGATTTATTGACCGCAGCGCCCTGGAAATGGGCATGCTGCTGCGGGCTATTTAATGCAGCAGGCTATAGAGTTTTCGCTGGTATTCCACCGCCAGTGGGTCGCCTTTGCCAAGGCTGACAATGGTATCCAGCAGGGCTTTTTTGGTCGCCCCATCGCCATGATTGAGATCTTTTTGCAGTATGCTCACCAAATGTTCCATGGCATCTTTGAATAAACCCGCATTCGTACACTGCACCGCAAGCTGATGACGAACCTCCAAGTCATCGCCATTTTCGGCCAACTGGGCCTCTAATGCCGCTATCTCCGGCGATTTTGAAGCTTCTCGCTTTATTTCCAGTTGCGCCACAAGTTGTTCATAGGCGCTGTCACGGTCTGCCAAACGAATATCGGCAAGAACCGTCTCGGCTTCATCCAAGCGCAAACTCTCGATCAGCGCATGCACATAGGCGACGGTTATTTCATACAGCTTGCCCGATTCCTCCCAGGCCTGCCGCAGGGGGGCTAGTGCGGAGGTGAAATCCCCTTCCGCCAAAAATTCCTGAGCC
>JBALVT010000076.1:0-18055 GCA_036961345.1 Halioglobus sp. | reverse complement strand
CCCGGTGCACCAGGACCTGCGGCTGCTCCAGGGCATTATCAATTAACACCTGGTTAAATCGGTGGATAAGATCCCAGTCTTGCTCCAGTATTTTCTTATCGAGCAGCGCTTCGACAAACCACTCGCTAAAACGGCTCAACTCCTCGCGAAACAGCGCCAGGTCATACCGCGGGGAAACCCTGCCCGCAATTTCCACCGAGGCGATATCGTCGAGTAATAACAATGCATCGCCGTAGAACGCATCAACTGATCGCTCGTTTAGCAAGGGCAACAGCGTCTGGTCCCCAAGATCTTCCAGCAACATAAACCCGCGCTTCAGATCAATGGAAAATATCCTGGGCACTCGGACGCCCGCTTCCTCAAGAATGGCGCCAATAGATGCGAATTCCTCATTTTTCTCCGTTTCAGGTGGAGCGTGAGCCAACACGTAAGTCGCTGCCCCCGTCGATAAACGATAATAGTGCCTGCTGCTGGCATCGCCGGCCACGGTTTCCAGCGACAGTTCCGACGCTTTGCAACCAAGCAAACCAGCAGCCCAGGGCACTATCTCTCTCGGAACGGGACGAACAGACATTCAGATACAACTCCTCTTTTCAAATATTCACGGACATGAGACGACGATTGCATTATCATCCGCATCACCCAATCAATAAAGCAATAAACCGCACGTAATAATGATCTTCCCGCATCGTAAACTCTGTCTACGCCCAATGACTGGCACGACCCGGCCAGCCATGGCAATTATGCTTATGATATTGGCAGTATCGTCGGCGGTAGCGAAAGAAGACACACAATCGGAATGCCACGCGAACCCCGATGGTGCCGGATGGGTTTGCGGTGACAAAGTAGTTCAAAAAGACGTTTTGCCGACCACAAAAAAAGAGGCAAGCGCGGCAACAGCAATGGTGGATCGCCCTGGCAGCCGGCTAGACTGGGTGCCACTCTCTGAGGTGCCAGAAGAACTTCAGGACGGTAAATGCCTCATCTGTGAAGGCCGGTATATTGACCCGCTGGCGGACGCTGATTTAAGTGTGCCCCCGGAAGAATCCGACATCGAAGCCAATGCCACCGAAACAACCTTACAGGGCAATACGGTAACACTCAGTGGCGGCGTAGAAGTCACACAGGGTTACCGACAACTGCGCGGTGATACCGCCACCTTCGACCGGGAAACTCGCTCCGGCACGCTGGAAGGCGATATTTCGCTGCGCGAACCGGGTGTGCTGTTTCGGGGGGAGCGCGCTGACCTCGACTCCCGCAGCGGCGAAGCGACGATCAATAACAGCGAATTCGTTCTTCAAACCTTCCACCTACACGGTTCGGCCACGCAGTTAAGCCGGGATGAACTCGGACTGGTGCATATGACGGACGGCAATTTGAGCTATTGCGCACCCGACGACAAAGACTGGAACATCCGCGCCAACTCTATGAAGCTGGACCTCGAGGAGGGCGTAGGTACCGCGCGAGGCGCCAAAATTGAATTGGGTGGGGTACCCGTTTTCTATGTTCCCTGGATACGCTTCCCCTTGGACGACAGCCGCCGAACCGGGTTTTTGTGGCCCTCACTGGGCAGTGACTCCAAGGGTGGAGTGGATATTGCCCTGCCGGTTTACCTCAATTTGGCACCTAATTATGACGCACTCTACCTGCCCCGGTATATTCAGGAGCGCGGCCTGAATCATGAAATCAAATTTCGCTACCTAAACCCCTATGTCGGCGCTTGGGCTTTCGGCGGCAGTTTTATGGCCGACGATAAACGGTATGAAGATGAATTTCCCAGTGACAGCAATTCCGACCGCTGGCTGGCCTTTGCCAACCACAACGGATTATTTGCTCAGCGCTGGCGCTCTAAAGTTGACTACGCCAGAGCCAGTGACGTGAATTACCTTAAAGATCTGGACACCTCAAGCCTTGAAACCAAACGCCAGACCAGCTTGCTGCAGTTGGGCTCAGTGGATTACCTGGGGGATGACTGGCTGTTCGAAATGGAAGTCCAGCAATTCCAGTCTCTCGCCGATGACATTAATAACGACTACAAAAAGTTGCCGCAAATGACCGGGCGCTACCGCAGCGATGGCACCCCTTTTGCGATTGAACCGATACTGTTGGCCCAATACTCGTATTTCGATACCGATGATGAGAGGGTTACGGGGCAACGTATCTATGCAGAGGCGGGGGCCGGCTACCCTATGCAATGGGGCTACGGTTTCCTCAAACCGGTACTCAAATACCGCCAGCTGGATTATGACCTCAGCGACCCGGTGTTATTCAGCGAGGATGACAAACCCTCAACTGGCGCCGCAATGGCTAAAATTGACGGCGGGCTATTTTTCGAACGCCAGACAGATTTCGCCGACAGAAGCATGGTGCAAACTTTAGAGCCACGCATTTACTATCTCTACAGTGAATACGAAGACCAGACTGACCAACCTGACTTCGACAGCGCCGAGTTGACGTTCAGCTACAACCAGTTATTTCGCGAAACCCGATTCAGTGGCCGCGACCGCATAGATGATTCCAATCAAATGTCCGTCGGCTTAACAACCCGTTTTATCGGTGACACCAACGGCCTGGAATACTTCAGTGCCAGTCTCGGGCAGATATTCTATTTCGAAGACCGCCGCGTCCGATTGAGCCCTCTGGACCCAGCGGACAAACAGGCTGGCTCCGAGCTTGCAGCAGAACTGACCTTTAAGCCCAACCCCCGCTTCGGGCTGAACAGCAGTTTACTGTGGGACCCTTACAGCGGTGCCGTCAACGCCGGCAATGTTCAAGCAAGTTACACCCGGGACAACGGCAGCCTTTACAATGCAGGTTACACCTACAGGCGCCCCGCTCCCGGCCTTACGCAACAATCAGTAACAGAGCAATTTCACCTGTCTACCTATATGCCAATTTGGTCGAACTGGAACTTTTTTGCGGCCTGGAACTACAGCATAGAGGCCGATACCAGCATAGAAGACATGGTCGGACTGGAATATGATACCTGTTGCTGGCAGGTTCGGATTTTACACTTACGTTATTTCGACAATGTTTCAGGCGAAAACACGGATTTTAATAATCCGGACCTGGAACGAGAAAGCTCCACACAGGTCCAAATTGTTCTCAAGGGCATGGGCGGCTTTGGCAGTCGGGTAACAGGAATTCTGAACGATATGATTCGAGGTTATAAAGAACGTGAATATTAAGAGCGCACTACTGGCTGCCAGCATGGTGATTACGGCAGCTACAATGCCGGTAAGCCATGCCGCCACGCAAATATTGGACCAGGTGGTCGCTATTGTCGACGACGATGTCATTATGGCCAGTGAGCTGCGCGAACGACTCGCCGCTGTCACCGAGAGCCTTAAAGCCAGGGCCATTGACCTGCCCCCGGAGGATGAACTTGTTCGAGAAACCCTGGACAGACTAATTCTTGAAAGCATCCAGATTCAAAAGGGTGCCCGTGTGGGTGTTCGCATCAGCGATGCGCAATTGAACGGCGCAATGCAGCGTATTGCAGCCCAAAACCGCATGAGCCTGGAAGAGTTTAGTCAGCGCCTGGACGCGGAAGGACAGTCCTATGTAGACATGCGCGAGCAAGTTAGACGGGAAATGATTCTACAGCGAGTGCAAAGCGGCAACGTCAATCAGCGCATTCAAATCACGCCTCAGGAAGTCGACAATTTCCTTGCCACAGAAGAAGGCCAGAAACTCACCCAGGCCGAATATCGACTGGTGCACGCTCTACTGCCGGTAGCACCGGGCGCATCTGAGCGGGAGATCGCAGACGCGCAGCGCTATGTTGACCAGGCTCTTCAGCAAATAAACGCCGGGGCCCCATTTGACAGCGTGGTGAGCGCCAGCAATGACAAATACGCGTTCAGTGGAGGCGACCTGGGATGGCGCAAGTTGAATGATCTACCTTCGCTGTTTGGCGACGTTGCGCCAAAACTTGATGTTGGCGAGACCTCCGAGGCAATTCGCAGCGAGAGCGGCTTCCACCTGATAAACCTTGTAGAAAAACGTGGCGGCGAACAAATTGTCGCCCAGACCCAGGTGCGCCACATTCTCGTAAAACCCTCGGAAATTCTCAATGATGACGAAGCCTTCAAGCTGGTCGAACAACTCAAGACCCGCGTTGAAGGCGGCGAAGACTTTGCAGAACTCGCCAAAGAGTATTCAGGCGATATAGGCTCGGCCCAAGAGGGCGGTGACCTGGGTTGGGCCAGCCCCGGCCAGATGGTTCCCGAATTTGAAAAAACCATGGCCAATACTCCGGTCGGCTCTCTCAGCGAGCCCGTGCGCAGCCAATTTGGCTGGCATTTATTGGAAGTGATGGGTCGTCGAGATCAGGATATGACGGAATTGGCTGCCCGCGGCAAGGCGCAGGACCACCTGCACCAGCGCAAATTTCAGGAAGAACTGGATGCCTGGCTGCGGCGGATCCGTGACGAAGCGTTTGTAGACATCAAATAGTAGCGCCGGTGGCCAACTCCACAACAGCAACTAACACGATACCAAGAATCGCAATTACCAGTGGCGAACCGGCGGGTATCGGCCCAGATATACTGCTGCATGTGGCAACACAAGACCACCGCGCCGAACTGGTAGCAATTGCAGACCCAGACTTGCTGAACGAGCGAGCAACCGCCCTGAACCTGAACCTGGAACTGGTGGAATTTGACCCAGCCCTTCCGGTTAGTGCACACACCGCTGGCCTTCTGCCGGTTCTGCCAACACAACTGGCCCAACACAGTGAACCGGGCCGGTTAAATACGGCCAATGCACAATATGTGTTAAACACCCTGCAACTGGCAGTAGATGGCTGCATTGACCAAACATTCGCAGCAATGGTGACACCCCCGGTACAGAAGTCGGTGATCAACGATGCCGGCATACCTTTTTCCGGCCACACTGAATTTCTGGCCCAGGCAACGGGCACAAACAAAGTCGTGATGCTACTGGCCGCGGGGAACTTAAGAGTAGCGCTGGCAACAACTCACTTGCCGCTGAGCGCGGTACCAGGGGCAATAACCACCGATCTGTTAGAGGAAACACTCTCCATCCTCCACGCCGACCTGATCGGCAAGTTCGGCCTGAGGAATCCGGTCATAGCCGTGCTGGGCCTAAACCCCCATGCCGGGGAAGGCGGTCACCTGGGAATGGAGGAAATTGAAACCATTATTCCCACGCTGGAGAAAATGCGTGCCCAAGGAATGAATTTAATGGGGCCTTTGCCAGCGGACACCGCGTTTAACCCCAAAGTACTGGATGAGTGCGACGCGGTTTTTGCCATGTATCACGATCAGGGATTGCCCGTGCTTAAATACGCCGGTTTTGGCAATGCCATCAATATCACCCTGGGACTGCCCATTATCAGAACATCGGTTGACCATGGCACGGCACTGGATCTGGCCGGCACAGGTAAAGCAAACGCTGGGAGCTTGCAGCGCGCCATTGAAACAGCCATTGCAATCAGTTCGAAAAACCGCTGATATCGTTCACTGAATATAAACACAGACTCAGTGCCGACCAGGCCTGAACTTCACGCCGCGTTAATTGGCCGCCTTGGACATATTCATAGACTTGATATGTGCCCGGTAATCCTCCAGCACATCAGCCACTGGCCCCTGCGAGCCAATTTCTGCTTCATGCAACCAGATGGCCCGGTCACAAAGGTCCTTAACCTGAGAATCGGTATGAGAAACAAATACCACCGTCTGATCTGAGCCTATTCGTTCTTTCATGGCCCTTTGCGCTTTCTGACGGAAATGCGCATCCCCCACGCTCAAAACTTCATCAATCAGTAAAATATCGACATGGGTAATCAACGCCGTGGTAAAACCCAGGCGCGAGCGCATTCCAGAGGAATAGGTTTTCACAGGTTCTTCAAAAGAATCACCCAGCTCAGAAAACGCCTTGATCTCTTCCAGAAAGGTTTGCGCTTGTTTTTTGGATGACCCCTGCAGCATTGCTGAGAGCAACGCATTGTCGCGCCCGGACAAGTCGGCCTTAAAACCCAGGCCCAGAGTTAGCAAAGAGGCCGTTTTCCCGGGGCGCGTTTTTACCGTTCCGCGCGTCGGTGCGAGAATGCCCGCCATCAAACGCAAAATGGTGGTCTTACCGCAGCCGTTCTTGCCTATGACGCCGAGGGTTTCACCCTCATACAACTTTAGGGAAACATTATTGAGCACATGGTGGGTACCCTGCGTGAAGCTGGTTTTCTTGGAGTGATAACTTAAAGATACCCCTTCCAATTCCAGCATAAGCTTTTTGTCTTCCGCGCTCATGAGGTTAACGCCTTCAGGGCCAGGAATTTACTGGACCTTTGCAGCAGCACGCCCATAAACACGATAACAATCACTGACACAAACCCTATTAACATCAAGTGCGCCATATCGGGAGGGGTTTGATACATCAGTATCTGCCTGTAGGCGTCCAGTATGAAAGCCAGGGGATTGTATGCCAACACCGCCTCAGTTTTCTCAGGACTACCCAGATCTCGCACATCCCAGAAAATACCGGAAGTAAACAGTAAAAAAGTCATTCCCAGCGTGATGACCAAGCTGAAGTCCCTCATCAGACAAACCAGATAAGCACCCACAAAAGAACAGGCGACAATCATCAGGTAGTTCACCACTATGACCGGCGCTATCCACAGCCAGGTAAGCGTTACCGAATAGTCGTATGCGAATAGGACGCCAAACAACAGAATAAAAACCACCACCTGTTTGTAGGCCGCTTGCTGAATCATTGTCATCGGAAACATGGTTTTGGGGATATCAATTTTTCCAATAAGCCCCTTGCTGCTAACAATGCTGTTAGACGCATTGGACACCGATTTGGAAAACCAGATAAAGGTGAGCTTTCCGCACATGAGAAACACCAGAAAATCCGCTTTGCGTGAGTCGAGAATAATATTGAACACGACGTAAAACACGGCGACAAAAAGCAGAGGCTCCAATATCCACCAGATATAGCCCAGAAAAAACCGGGATGCATCGGCACGCAGAGCCATGCGCGCCTGAATATCGATGAGTCTAAAGTATTGAGAGAAGGGCATTAATGGATTGTAACAACGCTTGTTAGAGTATTGTGGAAGCGCCAATAAGAGCTTTTTAAACTTTGATGGCCTGTAGAGTGCGCGTGAAGTATAAATGCGCCGAACTATCGGTACAATAGCGCTATGAGCAAAACAAACTCCGGGCACCGCGCCCGCAAACGATTCGGTCAGAACTTCCTTCATGATACCGGGATAATCAACCGAATCACCAAGGCCATACATGCTGGTGCCAACGAACACCTGGTGGAAATTGGTCCTGGTCAGGGTGCACTGACCGAGTCTTTGGTTGCCAGTGGCTGCCAGCTTGACGTGATTGAACTGGACAGGGATCTGGTTCCGGGCCTGTTGGCGGCCTACGGCGATGCGCCCGGTTTCAGTTTGCACAGCGCCGATGCCCTGAGCTTTGATTACACAACACTTAAGCGTAGGGATCGGCCGTTACGCATTGTGGGGAATTTGCCCTACAACATTTCCACACCGCTCATTTTTAAATTACTCGAAAATGCGTCAATCATTGAGGACATGCATTTCATGTTACAGCTGGAGGTGGTGAATCGACTGGCGGCTGTTCCAGGGAACAAAAACTGGGGACGACTTGGAATAATGACCCAGTACCACTGCGAGGTAGAGTCCTTGTTTGAAGTGCCTCCCTGGGCATTCTCACCTGCACCAAAGGTACACTCCGCCATTGTGCGCCTGGTACCGCGCAAGCAGTCCCCCTGGCCTGAGTGCAACGAGACAACACTTAGGAAAATAGTGCAGGCTTCTTTCGCTCAGCGCCGTAAAACCTTGCGAAACAACCTTAAAGGCATTATAGATGCTGCTGAACTTGAAGCACTGGGTATAGACCCCGCGGCCCGTGCTGAGACCCTTGAACTTCCACACTTTATAGAGATAGCCAACGCCACCCATGGAAAAGACTGAACAAATTGAAAACGCTGCAGGCGCGGTGACTATAAACGTTATCACCACCTACCTGCCCAGCCACTCCAACCCCGAGGACGACCACTATACCTTCGCCTACACCATCACGATTACCAACGGTGGCGACCTACCCGTACAACTGCTGAATCGCCATTGGATCATTACCGACGCCGACAATCAGGTGCAGGAGGTACGCGGTGAAGGCGTGGTAGGAGAGCAACCGGTTATCTCACCGGGCAAACACTTTCGTTATACCAGTGGCACGACAATGGAAACCCCGGTGGGGTTTATGGAGGGCAGCTATGGCATGGCGTTGATCGAGTCCGGCGAAAAACTTGCAACCTTTGACGTGCCGATTACCGCCTTTTCTCTGCACGTACCCCACGCGTTGCACTAACCAGAGTGGCGCAGTGAGCACCTACGTTGTTGGCGACATTCAAGGCTGTTTAAAGCCGCTGAAATGCCTTTTAAAAGAAGTGCATTTCGAACCGGGCAAGGACGTATTGTGGTCTGTGGGAGACATCGTCAACAGAGGCCCCAAGTGCCTGAAAACTATAAGATTCTTATATGAAATGCGCGACTCGCTGGTGATGGTTTTGGGGAACCACGACCTCCATTTACTGGCCGTGGCCGCGGGCGTGAGAGCACCGAGCCGTTCAGACACACTGGACGAGATACTAAATGCCCCGGACCGCGATGAACTGCTGGGCTGGCTGATCCTCCAACCCTTGCTACACCGGGAACACGGCCATACGATGGTCCACGCCGGTATTCCACCACAATGGTCAATCGATGAGGCCGCAGGCTACGCGGCAGAAGTAGAGGCAACACTGCGCAGCCCCAATTGTGTGGACTTCTTCAAACAAATGTACGGCAATGAACCGCCCGTGTGGTCAGAAAAACTGGTGGGCATGGAACGCCTGCGCGTTATCACCAATTATCTTACCCGGATGCGCTACTGCTCCAAAGACGGTGTTCTGGATTTGGAAAGCAAGGGCACAACACCAAACTCCAATCTGGATGACAAAAAAGTCTCCGCCTGGTTCAGCCACCCAAAACGCAAAGCCCGTGACGATAAGATCGTGTTTGGTCACTGGGCATCCATCGAAGGCCAAACCGACAACGAAAATGCCATTGCCCTGGATACAGGCTGTGTGTGGGGCGGTACCCTCACGTTCTATCAGCTGGAAACGGCTACCTGGACCCGCTGCGACTGCAAGAAGGTACAATAAGTAGATGGATATCTATCTGGTTGGCGGCGCCGTGCGCGACGAGTTGTTAGGCTACCCGGTTTTCGAAAGAGACTGGGTGGTTGTAGGCGCTCGTCCCGAAGAATTGCTCGATCAGGGCTACCAGCAGGTGGGCAAGGATTTCCCGGTTTTTTTACACCCCAAAACCAAGGATGAATACGCCCTGGCGCGCCTGGAGCGAAAACAGGGCCACGGCTATACCGGGTTTGCACTGGAGTATGATCCCACGGTAACCCTGGAGGAAGATTTACAGCGCAGAGACCTCACTGTGAACGCGATTGCGCGCTCAGCCGGCGGCCAGCTCATCGACCCCTATGGCGGCCAACGCGATATCGAGGCAAGGGTATTGCGGCATGTCTCAGATGCATTTGTAGAAGACCCCCTGCGGGTATTGCGCACCGCTCGCTTCGCCGCGCGATACGCTCATCTGGGATTTACCGTGGCACCGGAAACCCTCTCGCTAATGTCCAGCATTGTGCAAGCCGGCGAACTTGAGCATCTGCCCAATGAGCGTATCTGGGTGGAGATGGAAAAGGCATTGGGAGAGCGCGATGGCGATGTATTCATCAGCGTGCTTCGCGATTGTGGGGCGCTGGCCAATCTGCTACCGGAAGTTGAAGCACTGTTCGGCGTTCCCCAGCCCGCGGAGCATCACCCGGAGATTGATACCGGAGAACACGTATTAATGGCAATGCGCCAGGCTGCCGCACTAACGGACTCTACGGCGGTACGTTTCTCACTGTTGCTGCACGATCTGGGCAAAGGTACAACGCCAAAGACACAGTGGCCACGGCATATCGCCCACGAAACGCGCGGCGTCGCATTGGTTCGCAAGGTATGCAAACGCCTCAACGTACCCAATCAACACCGCGATCTAGCCTTGCTGGTCTGTGAATATCACACCCACTGCCACAGAGCTTTGGAGCTGCGCGGCCAAACTATAATGAAACTATTGACCGCCGCCGATGCACTGCGCCGCCCCGAGAGATTCGAAGAATTTCTAATAGCCTGTGAGGCCGATGCCCGCGGCAGGCTTGGCCTGGAAGATCGTGACTACCCCCAGGCCAATTACCTGCGGCAAGCACTGGCGGTAATACAACAAGTTAGCGCCGCACAATTTGCCGAAAAAGGCCTACAGGGCAAGGAGCTGGGAGAGGCCATCAAGGCCGAGCGCACGCGCCAACTCGAGACACTGCGCCCACATTAGGCCCGACTGGAAATCAATCGGCCACGCCATTCAAAATCCACCATGCAAAGCCGCTGTGTATCTTTGCCGTACTCATCCCACAACTGGGCGTAGGGCACCCCACGTTCAGGGTGGACACTCTCGGGAGCCAGCTCCGCCAGGGGCTGTAGAACAAACGCATTTTCCAATATTTCGCCACGGGGCAGGACCACGGAATCGAAAACCCCCACGAGATCATCATAGGTGAGCACATCGATATCCAGCTGGCGTGCACTGAAACGGGTCGCATGTTCCGGGCGCCCGTGCTCGATTTCAATCTGCCGCAATTGCGCTGCCAAATCAGCGATACCCAGCGGGGTTTCAATCGCGACAACCATGTTCAGAAAGGCCTGGCCTTTGAAACCAATGGCGTCGCTATCATAGACCGAAGAGTGTTCAAAATCACCGAACAGGCGGTGCAGGGCATCCAGACCCGCGACGATGTATCGTTCACGCTCGATATTACTGCCAATGCCCAGATAAACCTGCGCCATCAGAGTTTGACCCCGCGCTCTATTAACACACCCACGTCTGTGGCCTGAGCAACCGCCCCGGGTTTGCTAACGCGTAAGCGCAGCCAGGGCACCTGGAATTCCGCCAGTACAAGCGCGGCAACCTGTTCCGCCATGGTTTCAACCAGCTCAAATTCACTGTCGCCGATAAAGCCCAGAAGACGCGAGGAAATTGCCGCATAGTCCAAGGTATGTTGCAGAGCATCGTCACCCGCCGCCGCCGTGATATCGGTTGCCATTTCAAGGTCAAGCACCACGGTTTGACGGACCTGACGCTCCCAGTCGTAAACACCGATCACCGTATCGATGCGTAACTCACGGATAAAAATAATATCCATTCAGGCGACTCCCACCAGCGGAGGCAACTCCTCCATGGGCCAGCGCGGTCGCACCCGCGTATCGTCACTGTCGACCTGCCCTGCCAGCAAGCGCTGAGCGCCGGCATAGGCGATCATGGCACCATTGTCAGTGCAGAACATGGGAGCTGGATAAAACACCCGCGCGCCCTCCTTTGCCAAGGATATTTCCAACTGCTGGCGCAAATTGCTGTTGGCGCTAACCCCACCGGCGATAACCAGGGTTTTCAACTGCTCCTCCCGCAAAGCCCTGCGGCACTTGATCATCAGGGTATCAACTACCGCATCTTCAAAAGCACGGGCAATGTCACATTTATCCTGCTCGTCCAGGCCACCGGCTTCCGTGCACTGTGCCACCGTATTTAATGTATAGGTTTTCAGGCCACTGAAACTGAAATCCAGGCCCGGGCGATTAACCATCGGCCTTGGAAAGGTAAAACGCTCAGGATTTCCCTGTTGGGCAACGCGCGCGATATGAGGACCGCCCGGATAGGGCAAGCCCAACATTTTTGCCGCTTTATCAAAGGCTTCCCCGGCCGCATCGTCCAGGGACTCACCCAGCATACGATACTGCCCGATGCCATCCACCCTCACCAACTGGGTATGCCCGCCTGAAACCAGCAATGCAACAAAAGGGTATTGCGGGTGCTCTTCTTCCAGCATGGGCGCCAAAAGATGGCCCTCCATGTGGTGCACACCCAATACCGGTATTCCCAGAGACCAGGCCAGCGCTTTGGCGAATGTGGCGCCCACCATCAGGGCCCCAACCAGACCGGGACCGGCGGTATAGGCAATGCCCTCCAAATCATCGAGCTCACAGCCGGCCTTGGCAAACGTCTCTTCTATTAAGGGCAAAATCTTGCGCACATGGTCTCGGGAAGCCAGCTCTGGTACCACGCCGCCATATTCCATATGCACCTCAATCTGGCTATAAAGCGCGTGCGCCATGAGGCCGCGCTCGGTGTCATACAGCGCAACTCCTGTTTCGTCACAGGATGTTTCCAGGCCCAAAACCAGCATTTTTCCCACCTTCACTTACTCAGGTGCGAATCATAGTGGAGGGGCCAGCCCAGGGCCAGTCCTCATTCCCAGGTATATCAGCATCCATGCGCCCTGCAGCCGCAAAATAACTTGCTCCGGGGGCTTTGCAAATTAATGCTGGTAAGTATAGAATGCGCGCCCTTAAAGGCATTGACCGGCCGTTAGCCGAGTCTGTGTTAAATATGAACTAAAGTAGGTTGTTATACATGCCATCAATCAAAATCAAGGAAAACGAGCCGTTCGATATCGCACTGCGTCGTTTTAAGCGTTCATGTGAAAAAGCCGGTGTTTTGGCTGAAGTTCGCAAGCGCGAGCACTATGAAAAGCCAACTACAGTACGCAAGCGCGCTGGCGCTGCAGCTGTAAAGCGTCACCTTAAGAAGCTTTCTCGTGAAAACCGCAAGCGCGTACGTCTTTACTAGGCTACGAGCGAGCACACCTCCATGAGTGATCTCTCTCTCAAGGACACCATCAGGGCGGCCATGAAAGCCGCCATGAAAGCGAAAGAAAAGGCACGGCTGGGAACAATCCGGCTGATGCAGTCAGAGTTCAAGCGTATTGAAGTTGATGAGCGCATCGAAATTGACGATGCGCGGGTTCTTGCTGTGCTGGACAAAATGGTGAAACAACGCCGCGACTCTGCGCAACAGTATATGGACGCAGATCGTCAGGAACTTGCCGATCAGGAGTTGTTCGAAATCGGCGTTATCCAGGAATTCTTGCCTTCCCCGTTGAGTGAAGCCGAATTAACAGAGCTGGTAGACGCCGCGATAGCCGCCTCAGATGCCACTGGCATGGCCGCTATGGGCGCCGTCATGGGCCAACTCAAACCGCAACTACAAGGGCGGGCAGACATTGGTGCCGTTAGCCAACTGGTCAAATCCAAACTGCTAGGGTAGCACCCGCCCCAGTCATCGCTAAACATTCCCTGTATGGCGTGGTTCAAGTAAGCTAATAAGTCATTCTGGGTTAAATAATCGCCTGCGCTGAGGACAATAAGCACCCCCATGGCCGGACGCATACCACAAGCTTTTCTGGATACCCTGCTGGACCGCCTCGATATTGTTGAAGTGGTTGATCGGCGTGTAAAGCTTAAAAAAACCGGCAAAAATTACTCAGCCCGCTGCCCCTTTCACGACGAAAAAACACCCTCTTTCAGCGTCAACCCTGACAAACAGTTTTACTATTGTTTTGGTTGTGGCGCCGGCGGCAACGCGCTGGGTTTCGTCATGGATTACGAAAATCTGGAGTTTCCCCAGGCGGTTGAATCTCTGGCAAGCAGTCTTGGCCTGGATGTTCCCAGAGAGGAAACACGCCCTGGCGCTGCGCCCTATCAGGAAGACCAGGGCAATCGCGAGCTGTACGCATTGATGGAAAAGGCCGCCAACTATTACCAACACGAGCTGCGTAAACACCCAGAAGCGGGGCGTGCCATCGACTACCTGAAACAGCGGGGTCTGACCGGTGAAATCGCTAAACGATTTGATTTAGGTTTTGCCCCACCGGGCTGGGACAACCTGATTAAAGCTCTTGGTGGTACGGATAAACAGCGCGAGCAATTGATAGACGCCGGCATGCTGGTCAAAAACGATAAAGGCCGGGTCTATGACCGCTTTCGCGACCGGGTTGTTTTTCCCATTCGCGATCAGCGAGGCCGGGTTATCGCCTTTGGGGGCAGAGTACTGGGCGATGACAAACCTAAATATCTGAACTCCCCGGAAACCAGCATTTTTCATAAAGGCCGGGAGCTGTATGGCCTTTACCAGGCTAAGCAGGCGAATCGCAAACTGGATCGTATACTCGTGGTTGAGGGCTATATGGATGTTATCGCCCTGGCCCAACACGGTATTAACAACGCCACAGCGACATTGGGCACCGCAACCAGCAAGACGCACCTTGAACGCATCTACCGCTCTAGCCCGGAAGTTTTATTTTGTTTTGACGGCGATGATGCGGGCCGCAAGGCCGCGGTTAGAGCCATGGAGGCTGCTCTGCCGTGCATGGAAGATGGCCGGCAGGCTCGTTTCCTGTTCCTGCCCGAGGGCGAAGATCCCGATACCATCGTGCGCAGTGGCGGCAAAGAACAATTTGAGCATCTAATGGCTAATGCCATGCCGCTGGAGACCTATCTGTTCGAATCTTTATCGGAGGGCATAGACACCGCCAGCATGGACGGTCGCGCCCGCCTGAGCAAACTCGCCCTGCCCTTTATTCGAGCGCTACCTGAGGGTGTTTATCGCAGTTTGATGTTCAGCGCGCTGGCTGATCGCACCGGGCTGGAACTGAAGTCCCTGATGCAACTTGAAGCACCGGCACCGGCGCCAACACCAGAGCCCACACCTGAACCCGAGTACGACCCATCCTATGACTCCCAGCATGAGCCTGGCGATGAAACGGGGTACGATGCCGGCGCGAATATTCACCCGGAAGACGAGTCACCCGGGCCACGCCAGCGCATTGCGCCCGCCCAGCCAATCCGCAACTACTCAAATTTCGCCCAGGCTGCCATCGCACTGCTCTTGCATCAGCCACAGATCGCCAGCCTGGTTGAGCGCACTGCGCTGGATGAACTGCACGGAGAAGACATCGACCTGTTGCGGGAATTACTGGAACTTCTACAGCGACGCCCGGATTCAAACACCGCCATGCTACTGGGCCATTGGTACGGCACAGATGAAGGTGAATTGCTGAGCCGGCTGGCGGGCCAGGAAAGGCTCATCCCCACCGAGGGCATCGAGCAGCAATTTGTCGATACCATCGGCAAGCTGGCTGAGCTGCCACATCGTTCAGAGTTTAACTTGCAAGTCGACAAATTGAAGCACAAGAACTACGCTGAAGTGAGTGATCAGGAGAAGCAAAGCCTTATAGAGCGGCTGCAACGGAAAAAACAGAAAGATTTACAGCGCGACAAAAATCGCCACTGAAACCCCGCCCGGGCCCTTTAGCCTCGCCCATTCAGCCGTTGAAAAAGCCTTCAACCGCCCCCATATAACAAAAACGGGTAAATGAGGCTTAACAAGAGCTGAAATCGCCGAAAATACTGGGCTTACGGCTAGTTTACCAAGCGAGTTTCCGGTTATAATCGCCGGCTAATTTTTTTTCGTATTATTTGTGGAAGGTGTCAGCTTAATGACCGATGTCGTACAACAACAGTCTCGTCTGAAAGACCTCATCGCCAAAGGCAAAGAGCAGGGCTACCTGACCTATGCCGAGGTGAACGATCACCTGCCACAAGATATTTCTGACCCAGATCAGGTCGAAGACATCATCCAGATGATTAACGACATGGGCATCAAGGTTTTCGAGGTTGCCCCGGATGCCGATGAGCTGCTAATGGCTGAAGGCGATACCTCCGCCGACGACATCGCCGCCGCAGAAGCCGCCGCCGCATTGGCTGCAGTTGAAACCGAGGCCGGTCGGACCACTGACCCAGTGCGCATGTACATGCGCGAAATGGGCACAGTTGAACTCCTGACTCGCGAAGGCGAAATCGTCATTGCCAAGCGCATTGAAGAAGGCATTCGCGAACTGCTGGCCGCATTGGCACATTACCCTGGCACAATCGACGACCTGCTCGCAGAATACGATCTGGTTGCCAAGGAAGAGCGCAAACTGGCCGATGTAATGATCGGCTACCTCGACCCCGCCGATCACGTGCCATCAGCTGCCGAAGTTGCCGCCGCTAGAGAAGCCGGTCAACAAGAAGACGCTGAAGAAGAAGTTGATACCGGACCAGACCCCGTAGAAGCGAAGAAGCGCTTTTCAGCCATCAGGCGCCAGCACAACAAAACTGAAAAAGTCATCGCCGAGAAGGGCCGTGACAGCAAAGAAGCCATTAAGGAAATGGACAAGCTTGGGGAACTGTTCAAGTTCCTCAAACTCACGCCAAGGGTCTTTGATCCGCTGACGGCTTCAGCGCGCAAAACCCTGACAGCGGTGCGTGCACAAGAGCGTGAAATTATGCGTCTGGCGGTAAAAATGTGCGGGCTGCCCCGCAAGGAATTTATCACCACATTCCAGGGCTCTGAATCAGACGCAAAGTGGCTGGGCAATCATATCAAAAGCACGAACGACTATGGCGCTAAGCTCGCACTTGAAAAAGAAAATATTCAGCGCATGCAACGGCGTATTGGCCAGATTGAAACTCAGAGCGGTCTGCGCGTTGCAGAGATAAAGGAAATCAACCGCAAGATGTCCATGGGTGAAGCCCGTGCGCGTCGCGCCAAGAAAGAAATGGTTGAAGCCAACCTGCGTTTGGTAATTTCTATTGCCAAGAAATATACCAATCGTGGCCTACAGTTCCTCGACCTGATTCAGGAAGGCAACATCGGCCTGATGAAAGCGGTAGACAAATTTGAGTATCGTCGCGGCTACAAATTCTCTACCTATGCAACATGGTGGATTCGCCAGGCTATTACCCGTTCGATTGCAGACCAGGCTCGCACCATCCGAATTCCGGTGCACATGATTGAGACCATCAACAAGCTGAACCGCATCTCGCGCCAAATGCTTCAAGAAATGGGCAGAGAACCCACTCCGGAAGAACTGGGCGAACGCATGGAAATGCCGGAAGACAAGGTCCGCAAGGTATTGAAGATAGCCAAAGAGCCCATCTCGATGGAAACTCCCATTGGCGACGATGAAGATTCGCATCTGGGAGACTTCATTGAAGACGCAACGATTCACTCACCGGTGGATGCAGCAACTGGCCAGGGCCTTCAGGAAGCAACCAAAGACGTTCTCGGCGGCCTAACAGCCAGAGAAGCCAAGGTATTACGCATGCGTTTTGGTATCGACATGAACACCGACCATACGCTGGAAGAAGTGGGCAAGCAGTTCGATGTAACCCGCGAACGTATCCGCCAGATTGAAGCCAAAGCGTTGCGCAAGCTGCGCCACCCCACTCGCTCAGACTATCTGCGCAGTTTTCTCGACGAATAGAGGCATAAACTACCGCTGCGGGCTGTGCCTGCGGCGATTTCTTATTTATAATCCCGCCTCCCCCCGTACACGGGCCCATAGCTCAGTTGGTTAGAGCATCCGACTCATAATCGGCAGGTCGAAAGTTCAAATCTTTCTGGGCCCACCATTTTTCTTATCTTTCATAGCGTTATAACTGCTTAGTGCATCCGACTCTTATAGCGCTTCCATAGGTACTGACAAATTAACTTCCCTGTATCCGCCAAAAGTGGGTCTGGAAGTTAAGCTACTGCGCTGCTCCACTGTGCAAACGCACTCACCCTCAGATCCCGATAGTGTTGCGCCCTCACAAGGTGCCTGCCCAGGTTGGGCAGATTACTAACAGCAGTATGAGCACTCTGAAACCGCTGAGCTTGCCTGACCGACTTGAACTTCCGCATCCCCCGCTCCCTCACCCTGGTCGCCTCATGCGATTGTTCCGCTCGATTATTCTCGTACTGTTTAGTGCTGTGGATAGACTCGGGGATCAGCTCACGATGGGCAACGCCATAACTACGTAGTTTATCTGTAACGATCTTCCTTGGTTCACCGCCACTATTCCGTAGCAAGCGTCTAAAGAAGCGCTTAGCAGCAGCCCCGTCGCGCTTTGCTTGAAGATAGACATCAACTACTTCGCCGTCTTGATCGACAGCGCGGCATAGGAAATAATGTGAGGTGGGAATCTGTGGCGCTTGTATGTATGCATGAGCCGATACTACCAATTTCTGGCGGTTTACCTGGCA
>JBALVT010000075.1:0-18294 GCA_036961345.1 Halioglobus sp. | reverse complement strand
GTCGGTTCTCGCAACCCAATTTAGACAGGCAGTGGGCGTCTACCTGAGACGCCTTCCATGCCGTATCTAACCACAGACCGTAAAATTAGGGGACGAAGTTTGAATGTAAACGCCAAACAGGTGATGCGCAGTATTGGCGTTGCCCTGTGTATCGCTGTAACGCTGCTTTCCCTCGAATCACGAGCTCTGGAGGGAAGCCGAGAGTTTGTTCCGATCCGAATAGGATGGCAGATTCCAGCGGCGACACAAGGACAGATCCTCCAGGTTCTGAAGCGAACCAATGTCCTCGACGCGCATGGATTAGACCCGAGCCTGGTTCCGTTCAGCTACGGTGGCCCGCAGGTCGAAGCCGCCTACAGTGGGGAGTTAGATGTTTTTTTTGCCGGCGACCAGCCTGTAATCAACCTAATAGCGCGCGGTGGAAAATGGAAAATAGTAGCTCGTCTCTTCGAAGACAGAGTTGCTACCATTACACCACCGGACTCAACCATCAACCAACTCAGTGATTTGAGAAACAAGACCGTGGCCAGTCCCTTTGGTTCAGTTGCACATCGGGATGCGTTTGTGCAACAGCGGCTGGCAGGTTTTGACCCAGCACTGGACGTCACAAACGAGAATGTTGATATTCTGGAGATTCGTCGCCGGGTGCTCTCGGGTGGCAGGGAGTCCTGGGATGGAATCGATGCAGCCGTAGTCTGGGATCCCCTGGTGGCCCGTCTGGAGTTAGACGGGCTTGCCCAAGTGCTCGCTTCGAAGCCCTACCTGGGTGTTGTAGCAATGTCTGATGACTTTATTACTCAGCAGCCAGAAGCCGCCGCAGAATTTTTGGCAGCTCTAATGCGCGCTTGGGAATTTCTTGCCCGCAATCCAGACAAGGTGATGCAATGGTATATCGATGACACGAGTCTGGGTTATGAGCCCGATGCGCTCGTTTCTGCAAGGCTGGATTCCAATTTTGGCACGAAGACATTGAGTGAGGTAGACCTCAGCATTAGAACAGAAGATATCGCCACTCTCGAGCAGGGCGCTGCATGGTCCCGCTCAGTTGGAGAGGGCAACCCCAATATTCGCAATGCCGTAAATCAAGACTTGCTGGCTAGCGCTCGACAGGTTCTCGCTGAAGGCAATTTCGACGATATTGAAACTATTCTGCCTTCTGCTGCCGGTACGCCCATGATCAGCAATGAGTTTCGCTATACATTCGAATCGGCCCCCATTGGTGCAGTTTTTGCCCTGATGGTCATCATCGCACTGCTGGCGATCGAGCTTGGGTTATGGCTTGGTAAACGCAGCAAACCTAATGACGCATCATTGCAGCCCGTCGCAACCGTGGTTGCCGCATTGCTCGGTATGATGGCGTTTGTCATCGCTCTTACCTTTAGCTCCGCGAATGGGCGTTTCGATGAACGAAAGTCTGCACTACTGGCCGACGTCACCGCCATTCAAACCGCCTACCTGCGCGCGAGTCTGCTGCCAGAGCCTCAACGAACAACGGTGCGGAGTTTGTTGCGTGACTATGTCCACATGCGGGTTGGTATTGTCTATGCTTATGGCCTTCCCGACAGGCTTCAATTGGTACAGCGTCGGGCGGAAACGTTGCAGGATCTCATGTGGTCACACGTAGAGTCACTGGCGGAAACAGAGAGTGACTCAAGAATTCAAATGCAGTTTGCCTCGGCGCTAACAGAAGTTTTTAACCTGCACACCAAGCGAGTAGTTCTCGGGGCGTATTACCAGATTCCGGTTTTTGTGTGGATCGCGCTTCTATTAGCGTCAACCGTGGCGATGTTTGCTGTGGGTTTTCAATTTGGAGCATCGGGTGGGCGGCGCATCGTAGCCGCCAATCTAGCCTTATCTTTGACATTTGCGTTAGTGATGCTGCTTGCCATAGACCTTGACAGAACGGGCGAGGGCCTTGTTGCAGTGAATCAACAACCCATGTTGAACTTGTACCAAAATATGAACAGGGGTAGGTAGCTTGAAGGTTCTAATGTAATGAACCATCTCCTTGCGCGCGCTCTACCTATCTCCTGTGGTCCGTCACTGATATCATCAATTGTCGCAGGCTGCATTGGGCACAAACTTAGCGCACGTCTGCGCAGTATTTTAAACGTTGCACCCTACAGCGAAGCCGCAATATGGAAGCAATAGTCGAAGCCCTGATTCAACACGGCTACTGGATTTTATTCGCCTGGGTGCTGCTGGACCAGCTTGCACTACCCCTCCCCGCGGTGCCCATGATCCTGGCCGCTGGAGCGCTGGCAGGTGAAGGCTACCTCGATCCAGTTCTTTGCACCGCAATCGTGGTGTTTGCGTGCCTGCCGGCAAATCTGTTCTGGTATTGGCTTGGTATCCGGCAAGGCAACAAGGTCCTGGCCTTGCTCTGTTTTATTTCTCTTGAACCCGACACCTGTGTTAACAGCACCACCTCGCTATTCCATCGCTATGGAACAGCGTCTCTCCTGCTTTCCAAGTTCATCCCCGGGCTACAGGCGATTGCACCCCCTTTGGCTGGATTGCTAGGCGTAGGCCTCTGGCGCTTTGCGTTGATGAATGGTCTCGGCTCGCTTCTCTACGCCCTCGCCTTCCTAATCCCGGGTTACCTGGCACATGAAATTGTTGTTGATATCGGGCGCACGGTGACGGAATACGGCGTGCTGAGCGCGACGGCAATTGGACTGCTGGCGCTCTCATGGTTCACCTGGAAAATCGTTCACCGCCAGCTGTTTATCCAAGGTTTGCGAGGACGCCGGATTCAACCCCTGGATCTTATGGCGAGCCTCGAAAGTGTAAACCCTATGCAGGTAGTGGATCTTAGGCAGCGTATGGAATTTAATGCTTTCCCACACACCATTCCGGGGGCGGTCAGAGTGCCATTGGACGTTTTCGATGATGAGATTGGGCAGTTGTCACGCGATAAACCTCTGGTGTTGTTCTGCACTTGCCCCAACGAAATTTCCAGTGCCCGTGTGGCGTTTAAGCTCAAGCAAGCGGGCTTCGACGTCGCGCCTCTTGCGGGTGGCCTCGACGAGTGGATAGCGCTCGAATTGCCTTTGGAAGAGCGTCAGAAGGAAGCGCTCCCAATCTACTAGCTTCAAGCAATCCTCGCTACTCGATCACTTTCTCGAAAAAACCAATTATTTCAGCTGCTGTTGTATCGGGTTCCTCTGCAAGAATCCAATGACTCAGCTCGGGATATATCTTGACATTGTCGTCGCCCAGATACGTTTTGGTGCGCTCAGCCACGTCCATTGGAATGAACTTATCCTGGGCCCCATACACAAACAGGACCGGCATCCTGGGACGACCATCATCCGGTATTGTGGCAATATTTGCGCCATCATTGCGATAGGCGCCAAGCATGGTGTCGAAGGCATGCTCGCGATCCCAAGCCCCTTTATACACATCCAGTTCTGCTTCAGTAAAGGTGCCAGTGCGACTGCTGTTTTCCATGCTGCCAGCGGTCATGGAAGGCCCTAGCGTTCGCGACAAAAGTTCTGGCAGTACCGGCAGGCGGAAAAATGTACGGTACCAACTCACATCTGACTTTTCGGTGGTTGTCTGAAAGGCAAGCGGGTGACCAACACTGAAAATTACAGCGCGTTTCAAGCGTGCGGGGTTATCGAAAACAAGCTGCCACGAGACTCTGGCACCTATATCGTGGCCGACTATATTTGCGCTTTCCCATCCCTGTGCGTCCATAAGACCGGTAATGTCGCCTGCGTAATCACTAAAACCATAAGCTGAACGCCCTACCGGTTTGTCCGATCGGTTGTATCCGCGCATGTCCAGAGCCGCGACCCGGTAGCCGGCTCTCGCCAGTGCCGCGATATGATGCCGCCACATGTACCAGAATTCAGGAAAGCCATGGATTAGAATAACCGGCTCGCCTTTTCTGGGGCCTGCGAATACGACATGAAGCTTGATGTCACCCACATCGACCATTCGAGATTCAAGCTCGATACCAATCTGTTGTTCAGCGTATGATATCTCATCGAAATCAGAGTCTCCCCCACTGAACCAGAGTCCAGTTCCAATACCGACCAAGAGCAAAAGTCCGATAGCAAGCCTTTTCAGAGCACGCATTTTTGATCCCCTTGTTGTTGAGCCCGGTACATTTTTTGGTCCAGCTTCACTTGGAAAAGCACCAAAATATCAACCCTCTTTGTATCGAGTCATTCCCGGCGGGAGCGCTACACCAACCTTACTTTTCGACAACGGGCCATCCACGTCCAAATTATCGAAAATGACCTTTGCGGCATCTTCGTAACTGATCACGAGTTCGGGCATTTTCAGTCGCAGAAAGAGAGGCCAAGCGGTTTTTGGGACAAGCCGGGCCCAGGCCGGAAATTCTACCGGCAAGCTATCAGCGGTTACGCGGAGCCCTTCGTGCGCCTTACCGTTTTCCGCCGCAGTCATAGGACCGGGACTGAACATTGACCAGTCCAGTTGGGTAGCTTTAACCTTTTCATAGTTTTTCCTGTGGGCCTGAAAAATTTCCGGCATCAGAGGGCTATCAACCAACATATATTGTGTAGCTGGTATTTCCAGAATGGCGGCTCCACCAAACAACCAAAAACGACCACCGGCGCCCAGTACCTCATCAGCGGCCTCGATGGCTGCTGATACCAGCGACACAAAATTCTCTCCCTGATACAAATTGCCCGCCGCGTTAATGACTACGTCCTGGCCAAGCATTGCAGCACGCAGCGCTATCGGGTCCAAAACATCCCCCTTTATGACAGTGAGATCTGCCGGGATTTGACCATTATAGAGTTTGCGCAATTTATCCAGGTTGCGAACATAGGCTGTCACCTGATGCCCTCTGGCCATCCCCAGTGCCACAAGGCGCTGACCACTGTTGCCGGTCGCACCCAACACCAGTATTTTTTTTGCCTCCATGCCCGACTGCATGCCCGGAAGGGTTGCAGCTGCCACCTCTTCGACCAGTATTGGTCCCCGCAACAAAATCACTACTGCCCATGCGCCCAGCAATAAAACGGCCGCAACCAAGGTTTTGCGTACAGCACTCATCTTCTAATCTCCTCCTCAAAAACGCATTCTAAGCGTATCTGTGAAAAAACGCCCAATAAAAGGCACGGTATCGGCAAATTAACGACTCTGGATCAGTATGTGTATTTGGCCGTGCGCCCCAGATCGAAATATTGATCTATGGCAGTTAAATTGTAGATACTCCTGCGAGAATCCCCCCGGTGCACTAACATAATTTGCATGAAAAAGAGAATTAGACAGGGTTTCTTTGTTCTGGCCTTTGCTGCGCTGGTTGCTCTTGCCAACCCGGCCTTGTCAGCGGGATTTGATGATGATCTCAAACGCGTGGACGAAGCGCTCAAGGACAATTCTTCCGGGGCGCTGCTGCAGTCGCGCGAGTCCTGCCTGAGGCAACGCAATTTTGCCGTCAAACTGCAGCGCATGGGCATGCCAACCGGGAATATGACAAAGCACTCGCGCTTACACCAGACGTTGCTAACGGCCTGGCCATTTATAGAGAGTGCGCCGCCTGTCACAAGCCAGAGGGGTGGGGAAGCACTACTGGTAGCGTGCCGCAAATTGCCGGCCAGCAGCACAATGTTGTCATCAAACAACTCGCTGACTTCCGGGCCGGCAATCGAGATTCGGTGCTCATGGTCCCCTACGCAACCGTAGAGAGCATCGGCGGCACCCAGGCCGTAGCAGACGTCGCCGCCTACATCTCTACCCTGGAAATCAGCGTCGCCAACGGCCACGGGTCGGGCAAAGATCTGACCTTGGGCAAGCGCCTTTATCTGGAACACTGCGCGCAGTGCCATGGCGACTCCGGTGAGGGAAGCAATGAAGATCTGGTTCCACGTATTCAGGCCCAGCATTACAAATATCTCCTGCGCCAGTTCCAGTGGATCCGCGATGGCAAGCGCCGCAATGCCAATGCGGAAATGGTGGAGCTGATTCAACAGTTCGAGGATGACGAGATAGAAGCCGTTCTCGACTACAGCTCACGCCTGCTTCCCGCCGAGGAATTCCGCGCGCCAGCGGACTGGAAGAATCCGGATTTCAATTAGTCACGTCGACCGCGGATTGGAGAGCTTGGCAACTTGGCCTCTGCAGATCACAGAAACCCAATTTCTACTTTTTCGGAATAGCTGAAGATGCCTGCGAGGCGCACAGCAGTGGTCCTGGCGAGCAGGAGGTGGCAAACTTGATAGCTTCATGCACAAAGATCAAGAGCAAGGTATGAAGACATTTATTGAGGGATTACCGAAAGTTGAGCTTCACCTTCATATTGAAGGCTCACTTGAGCCTGAGCTTATGTTTGAGTTAGCGAAACAGAATCAGGTACAGATTCCTTTCCAGTCGCCACAAGAAGTTAGCGACGCCTATCAATTCCATAATCTTCAATCATTTCTTGATATCTACTATCAAGGCGCCGAGGTGTTGATTCACGAGCAAGATTTTTTTGATCTCACCTGGGCGTATTTGCTGCGCTGCAAAGAAGACAATGTAGTGCACACTGAAATTTTCTTCGACCCACAAACTCACACTGCCCGCGGTATTGCTTTTGAAACCGTGGTGAATGGGATTCATCGTGCGCTTGAACAAGGCAGAAGTGAATTGGGCATAACCAGTGAACTGATCCTGTGTTTTCTCCGTCATTTAGACGAAGCGGCTGCATTCGATACGCTTGAGCAGGCACTGCCTTACAAAGACAAGATTTTCGCTGTCGGTTTGGACTCATCAGAACGCGGCCACCCACCAGAGAAATTTGCGAGGGTATTCCAGAAGGCGTTGGCCGAGGGCTTTCTAACTGTGGCTCATGCCGGTGAAGAAGGGCCTGCGCAGAACATTCATGATTCACTGCGCATGTTGGGCATTACACGCATCGATCACGGTGTCCGTTGTGTCGAAGACGAGGCGTTGGTTACGCAGTTGGCAGATGATCGGACTCCGCTGACGGTGTGTCCGTTGTCGAACATTAAGCTAAAGGTGTTTGAGACGATGGAGCAACACAACATTGTCGATCTATTGCGTAAAGGCCTGTGCGTGACGATTAACTCAGATGATCCCGCGTATTTCGGTGGTTACATGAATGCGAATTTCCACGCCGTAGCTAACGCGCATCCGATTACCCACAATGAACTCGTTCAGTTCACTCTCAATGGAATCGAGGCCAGCTTCATTTCGGAGGATGAGAAAGCCCGATTGGTCGCGCTGGTCGAGGCGTACACGGAGAGACAGTAGTTTCCGAGTGGCAGTTCTTCGAAGTTCATTACATTAGTACCTGTGGGTGGCGAACTGCTAACATATCACCCTCCTGGTCTACGTCCCACCAAAGGTCATGTTGCCTGCCATTGATTCTGATGAAGACTTCATCGATGAGGAGAGTGTCGCCATAGCCGCGATGCTTCCGCTTGAAAATCTCGATGACGTTACCACGTGCATAAAATTGCAGCGGTAATAGAGCCATACAGCCCACATATCCGCCTATACTATACATCCACTGAATATTGGGTTTTCGCACTCAGCTGATCCAAGCAGCGGGAATATTGGCCTCCCTGTACTTCATGTGAAGCGGCAGACATCCCGAGACCTAATGACAGCTATGGAGTATCACAGCGTGATGAGAAAACTTTTTTTTAGTCGCCGATCATTGATAAAGCACGGTGCAGTGTTAACCGGAGCAGCTGTCTCACCTCTTTTGTTGCCGGGCCTCGCTTTTACGTCTGACAGAAAGACAGATCACGCCTCTATGCGAACCAGCCCTTTTGGTTTCTGGCGTACGACGGCTGGCTTGCCTGAATTTGTGTACACCGCCAATCAGCAATCCCTTGCCGGGGCTTTGTGGAATCCTATAGATAGACCCGCGAGTCGTCGTCATTTTCATATGATTGGCAACAGAGCGATACAAATGCAGGTGTCTAATACAGGTGACATCGCTCTCTTTGATGAAAGTGAAGGAATGCGATGGCTGGTCTACGGTGATGATGAGCAAGGCACCGGATATTCTGTTATTTATGAACGCGACGGAGTGAGTTGGGGCTCTCAATTTTCACGGCGGCCTGACGGGAATGTTCCCCAGAGAGTGTTTGGGCCAACGTATTTTGGCGTTAATGCCGATTACCAAGGCATACAATTACAACGGACAGTGCTTTGCCCCGAAGGAGACTTACCTTGGGTGCTCATTCGGGTTGAATTGTCTCTAGACAGCGCAGCGTTGCCGCGAACAATTAGACATGAGGAACAATGGCAGTTGCGACCGCGGTTTTTACACAGCATGCAGTCCAATGAGAGCCGTGAAGAAGTTGCAGCCAAGGTTCAGTATACGGTGGGAACGCATGGTAATACCGTGACCGCCGAGGAGAATTTTAGTAAAAGTAAACTAAGTATCGGAGAGACTGCAGCGATAATGCTACAGACGTTGGGCGATAATCCATCGGCTCTCGCCGGCAGCCCAGGCAGGGCTCACCCAATATTAACCGCCAGTTCCGATATCGCTCTTCAGCCGGGAAAGAAAGTTACATTATGGTTTCGTTTTGGGCGCTTTGACGAACAGGAAATCTCCGATCCAGCTGGCCTATTTGAGAATTCCTTAAGTACATTACGGCAGCGTTTACCTCGCGCCAAAACGGCTATACCTAGTCCAGCGCAGTTGGAAATTCCCTGGCATGTAGCAGTGTTAACGGGCGGGGCCAATCGAGACAAAATACTCGGCGGGCATACCCTGAACCAGGGCTCGGTTTACGGATATCATTTGGGCGCTAACGCCGCCGCCAGAGATTCACTCCAGCATGCGTTGCCGTTAGTTTATAGCGAACCAGATTTGGCCTTGTCGGTGTTGCGAAATACCTGTTCCTGGGGTTCGCCAGATGGTGATTTACCCTATGCGCTGACCGGCGACAAGCTTCCGATGACTGATTTATTTAGACCGTCAGACCAGAATCTCTGGGTCTTTTGGCTTGCTGTAGAGTATGCCGCGGTCACAAAAAATTATGCTGCGTTTGATCAAACTGTAACGTATCACCCTGCGCATAAGGCGAAGGCCGTTACCTTAAAGGCGCACTTAGTGCGCCAATTTCGCTTTTTTATTGACACTGTTGGCCGAGGCGAGCGCAATCATGTTCGTATTCTTAATGCCGATTGGAACGACATGGTATTAGAGGATACCGGAATTGATCATGAATCAATGATCGAAAAAGGTAGTTCGGTCCTGAACTCTGCGATGGCATCCTGGGTGCTGTCGGTGTTCGCACCATTACTGGAAAAATTGGGCGAATCCAATTTGGCAAAAGAAGCGCGCCAGCAAGCGGATGATTTACGCCAGCTGGTTGCTTCTAGTTGGAATGGCCGCTGGTTCCAGCGAGCATATGTGCCAAATGGGGCTGTGGTTGGCGATGACCGTTGCTGGTTAGAAGTGCAGCCCTGGGCAATATTATGTGGTGCAGCAAGTAAGCGCCAGGCAAATCAAGTATTGGATTTCATCAGGACCCATAACAGTGCAAATAGCAATTTGGGTGCAAGGGTAATATGGCCGCCAGATTATGCCAACCCACGAGTGGGGCAAGGTACAACAGGCGGTATATGGTATTCGATAAATACGACCCTGGTTTGGGCCGCTGCAAAAATGAAACACCCACTTGCGTGGGAAGAGTGGAATAAAATGACACTTGCCAACCATGTGGACTCATACCCGGACACATGGGAGGGAACGTTGTCTGGTCCTGACGCATGGAATGCGCCGGAGGCTGATCGGCCCGGGCGAACGTGGACGACCAAGTTGTTTTCAATGCAGTCGTTCCCAGTGAATAATCTACATGCCCATTCGCAGCCTGTATTGGCTTATTTGCGACTGCTTGGAATTGAGCCTGCTGTGAATGGTGAGTTGTCGAGTACACGATGGTCAGATATCGGCAGTTTTGATAGCAACACATTTTCTTCATCATAACGTTTTTGGCAATATCGCAAGGGATTAATCCGTCCCGCGCATTGACCACGCTGTCGGATAGATTTGGTCCGTTGTAGAGGTCGGCCGAAATGGCAACAACGCTGTCTGATATAGACATTGAAAAAATGTGGGGGTTATCGATCATTCCCACATAGAATTATTCCTTTATTTCTGACTACCAGCGTGTCCGCCTCCCGGACTCACACCGCAGTTAAGCGAAGGACAGTGGAGAAAAAAGAATGAACTTTGAAGAATTAATAACCAAACTGACCCAGGCCGCCGCCAGGGGTGATGGTCGCGCCGCCGCAGATTGTTTTACTGCCGATGGCGTGTACCACGATTGTTTTTACGGCTCCTTCCAGGGCGGGAACATTGCCGAATTGATCGAGGAGTATTTTCATCGCGATGGAGAAAATTTTATCTGGGATCTACACGACCCACTCAGCGATGGCGAGATGGGTTATGTGCGCTATGTATTCAGCTACGTCTCCAAACTGCAAGGTAGCGAGGGTAAGCGCGCAATGTTTGAGGGTGTGTGTATTTGCCGCATGAAAAATGGCCTGTTGTTAGAGTATCGTGAAGTCGCAAACTCCGGAACGGGTTTACAGCTAATCGGTTTCCCGCCCGAACGCCTGGCTAAGTTCCTCGCG
Organism: Halioglobus sp.; assembly: GCA_036961345.1. Classification (GTDB taxonomy): domain Bacteria; phylum Pseudomonadota; class Gammaproteobacteria; order Pseudomonadales; family Halieaceae; genus JBALVT01. The sequence goes on along the minus strand of JBALVT010000075.1, from coordinate 7,707 downwards.
AAAGAGGCGCAGGAATTGGTTTCACGCGAAGAATCAACCCACCATTTTCAATAGCCGAAGCGAGGACAGAACCATGGGACAGGATGTAGAAATAGATAGAGTGGGCCGGTTGCTGAAGATTCGACTCAATCGGCCCGCTAAGAAAAATGCCCTGACCGCAGCAATGTACGCCGCCATGGCCGAGGGAGTGAGGGAGGCAGAAAACGACCAAACAATAGGCGCCATTGTATTTCTCGGCGCTGAGGGCTGTTTTACCGCTGGCAATGACCTGGGGGACTTTCAGCAGCAGCCGCCTAGAAACAAGGAGGCACCCGTATACCAGTTTATCCTGGCGCTGGCTCGCTCCACCGTGCCGATGGTGGCCGCTGTTGACGGCCTGGCTATTGGTATCGGTACCACCTTGTTACTGCATTGTGACGCGGCATTCGCTGCTCCTGACACACGATTTCAGTTACCTTTTGTCAACTTGGGACTATTACCTGAAGCCGGTTCAACCTATTTATTGCCCAAACTGATGGGACACGCGAAGGCCTCCGAATTAATTATGTCCTGTCGACCTTTTAATGGCCAAGAGGCACTTGAACTGGGCTTGATCACGGCGGTCTGTGAGTCCGCACAATTGGAGCAGGCCGCCATTTCAGCTGCCGAGGCCATTGCCGATAAGCCACCGCGTACCCTACGGCGAGCCAAGGCGTTGCTCAAACACGATCGCCTGGAGGTCGAACGGCAGATTCTTGCTGAAATACTGGAGTTTTCCGAATATCTGGACTCCCCAGAAACCGACGAAGCGCTTTCGGCCTTTGCCGAGAAACGCAAGCCGGATTTTTCAAAACTTTCGGCATAGCCGATATAAAACGGAATGGGTTTGATGAAGCTGGGCTACGGGCCTGGCAGTGTCTCTTTTCGGTATGCTCCCACCGTTTTACCCGTCCATTGTTTGAAGCCACGATAAAATGACCGTGTTTCCAAATATCCCAGCTTGCGGGCAATTTCATCGAGGCTCAGTTCTTTGTGTGAAAAAAACTGGATCGCCATCTCCAGTCGCAGCTCATCGAGAATTTCCTGATAATGGGCCCCCTCCTCATTAAGCTTGCGTTGTAGTGTACGACTGCTCATGCCTAATTCTTCCGCGAGCCGTTCCTTACTGGGCAGTTTTTCACTGATCATCAGTCGTAACATATTTTTGACTTTTTCTCCGAGCGAGCGCCCCTCGTCGAGCTGTCGTAGTTCCTCGCTGGCGTGTTCCAGTAGTGTTTGCAGCAGTTGCTCGTTCGCCTGTTCAATGGGGATAGACAAATCAGCGTTTCTTATCCAGGTTCCACTGTATTCCTGGTCAAAATAAACGTCACAGTGAAATGTGTTTCGGTAGATGTCCAGGAGCGCGTCTTCGTCGGGCGCGCTGTGCTCAAAGTAGATTCGCAGCGGATATCCCATCAGGTGCAGATAGGTCCTGGAGAACCGATCCCAGGAAGCGAGTACGTTCTCGGTTACATGCCGACGAACCAAGGGATCGGCAAAATGACAATCGAAGCGCAAACAGGTCGCGTCGGTTGAGACAATTCGGCTGCTAGAACCCATCGCACCGACGATTTTTTCATACAGTGGCATCTGCGTTAAAACCTCGCCGAGGTTGGCGCAATTCATTGAGATATAACCCAACACACTGTAGGAACTGTGTTGCACATGGTGCGCCGTATGCAGCCCAAAAAAGGGGTCTTTGCTGATGGGAATAATGAGCCCAAGCAACTGTTCCAGCGCGGCAATGGGTACGCGGCCGCTGTTATCCTCCAGCAAAATCGAGTCGATACCAGCTTGCTTGAGACAAGCCAGTTGGTCTACCCCATGTACCTCAGCCATTTTTAGATATTGTTTAACCGCTGGATTTGATGCAAAGCCGCTGCCTGACATAAACTATTGTTTACCTTTCTTATTTTTTTCACGATACGATATATCGCCTGTCCGAATTGGTGACACCACTGTCTGATATGGACAGTGACAGAGTAGATAGTTCGACTAGTATTAGCTTACTAAACTGCAAGCTGATTGTCAGATAAAGTGAAGGTACACGGTGCATCATCGCGTTATTCAGAACCTGGAAAAACCGCTCGCCATTACCATGTGGGACTTCTCATGGCTAGAACGCCGCTGGCCTGGCGCCGGGTATGAGGATTGGGGGCAGGCCCTGGATGAGCTCAAAGAACGGGGTTATGACGCCGTTCGAATTGATGCCTACCCTCATTTGATCAATGCGGACGATAATAAAGAGTGGTTGTTGATTCCCACATGGAACCAGCAAGTTTGGGGTGCTGCGGCGAATGTAAAAGTTAAGCCTTGGCCAGCGCTTGCCGAATTCATTGAAGTTTGCGCCGAAAAAGATATCAAGGTCGCCCTTTCCAGTTGGTTTAGAAAAGACGAGCATGACGTTCGCCTTAACATCAGCACGCCTCAAACTATGACCACGCTTTGGATGGCTGTCTTGGATCGTCTTGATGCGGCGGGGCTAATGGACAGTATTCTTTATGTGGACTGCTGCAACGAGTTCCCCTTAACCCCCTGGATACCCGCTTACCGGCATAATGTTGCCACTGACGCAGAAACCTGGCATTGGTGGTCAGATACTGCTGGTGCTTTTATGAAGGCTTCAATTGCACCTTTGCGAGAGAAATACCCCAATTTGCCATTTAGTTATTCTTTTGCAATGGTCGGCCCCCTGGATGACGGGTTCGATGCAAGTTACCATGATTTAATTGATATTCATGTTTGGATGGCATCCTCTAACAACCATGAATTCTATAGACGGGTTGGATACGGATATGAACCCTTTGATCCCGTGGGCTACAACAATTTAGCCGCGCGCGGTGAAATTATATATCGGTCTGATGAGGACTATTGGCTCAGCCTACAAAAAGACAACATTCTACAGGCGGCTGATTGGTCGGTAAAAATGGACCGCCCTCTTTGCACCACGGAAGGTTGGTCAGTGGTCGATTATAAAGACTGGCCCATGCTGGATTGGGGCTGGGTAAAAGAACTCACGATCCATGGTGTGGAGACTGCGGTCGACACAGGCCGCTGGTTTTCCCTTTGTACCAGCAATTTTTGCGGTCCGCAGTTTATCGGTATGTGGCGGGATATTGATCTACATCAGCGACTGACCAACCGCATTCACGCCGGTGCGCTGCCACGTTGATGCCGAGCACACACGCCAGCAAGCAGGCTTTGAACTAGAATCCCGAAGAAAGTGTAGGCCCATGAACGTTTAGGGGCTAAGATTATTTGATAATATAACAAGTCCATTATTGGAGGCTGTATGAAGAATGGTTCAGGTGCAGGATTAATAGCGGCAGGAATGCTGACATCATTGGTTTCAGGCGCGGTTTCCGCCCAGGAGCGGATGCTCGAAGAAGTCATTGTAACCGCACAGAAACGCGCTGAGAGCTCTCAGGATATACCGTTGGCGGTAAGCGCCATCAGTTCTGAAACACTCGAGAACCTTGGCATCACCCAAACCCAGGATCTGGTAAAGCTTTCCCCCTCGCTTTCTGTCGGAGGGGGCTTTGGCACCAGCAAGCAGAACACCGCCTTCAGTATGCGTGGAATAGGCACCAGTTCATTCAGCGTCGGAGTTGAGCAGAGTGTTGCTGTTGTACTGGATGATGTATCAACAGTGCAGGCCGGGCAGGCGCTGTCCAACCTGATCGACATCGAGCGGATTGAAGTTCTCAGAGGTCCGCAGAGCACCCTATTTGGTAAAAGTGCCTCGGCGGGATTGATTAATATTGTCACCAAAGCACCTGCCGAAGAATTTGAGGGATCCGTTGAGGTAACTGCCACCGATGATGACGAGGAGCGGGTTCTCGCCTCAATCTCGGGGCCGATATCAGATTCAGTAGGTTATCGGTTGAGCGGCCACTGGAGTGACAGGGACGGATACATCAAAAATCTGACCTACAACAAGGATGTGCATAGCGAAGAAAGCCAGGGACTGCGCGGAAAGCTGCAGTGGGACGTGTCCGAAAACCTGGACGTACTGTTGATTGGCTATTGGTCTGAAAGCGAGTCGACCTGTTGCGCCGCCACCTGGAGGGATCTGGATCCAGCCGCCAGAGTTTTTGGGTTTGTTCCGGAGGATCCGGCAAAGGACATTACCCCTTCGGATAACAATCTGGACTACCGCGCAGACAACAGCCCAGAAGATGAAACCGACTCCTCGGGAGGTAGCGTGCGCTTCAATCTGGGCCTGGGCGAATTTACGCTGACCTCGATTACTGCTACTGATACTTGGGAGTACGCCGATACGGGTGACACGGATAATTCAGATGTAGATGTTCAAGGCGCGTTTACGGGCGGAGCACTCCATGGAGGTATTTTCTCGGTCTCTAGCACCGAAACTGATTATTTCTCTCAGGAATTCCGGCTGATCTCCCCCAGCTATGAGCACTTCGACTACCTGGTGGGCCTATTTTACGCCGATGTCGACACCGACCGGAAATTCCTGCGAGTTGGCGCCCCCCTTGCCGGCAACTGGAAAGGCACAGCAGGTACAGAGAGTGTGGCTTTGTTTGGCCAGGGAACCTGGCGCTTTAGCGAGGCCACCAATGTCACTGTAGGCCTGCGTTGGAATGATGAGGAAATCTCGGCAGATTTCACTAATCTTTTAGGTGCTCCCACTGACGAGATATCGGGTAAGGACAGTGATTCGGTGGTGCTGGGTAACATTTCAGTGCAGCACTTTTTTACTGAAGATATCATGTTCTATGCACGTTATGCACAGGGCTATAAAGGGCAGGCGTACGACCTAACCGCCACTTTCAATGCGGACAAGGCCGAAAATCCGGTGGATCCGGAAACCTCAGATTCCTATGAAATTGGCATTAAAAGTACGATATTGGACAACCGTCTACAGCTTAATGCGACGGCATTCTATACTGAGTATGAGGATTTCCAGGCACAGAGCACGCAGTTAGATCCCGTGGATAATTCACTAGAGACGAAGTTAAACAACGTCGGTGAACTGGAAACCCAGGGCATTGAGCTGGAGGGCATTGCGTTGATTGGCGATAATCTCACGCTATCCTTTGGTGTCGCCTATATTGATGCCGTCATCAAATCCTTCGAGGGCGCGGACTGCTACCCCGGCCAAACCGAGGCAGAGGGTTGTATCGATCGCCAACAGGATATTGTTGATGGTGAATTGAACAATTCCCCGGACTGGAAGTGGAATATCGTGGCCGACTACCACCTGGAACTCAACAGTATGCCTTTCTACGGCTTCCTCAACCTTTCGTATGTCTGGCAGGATGACGTCAATTTTAATCTGCTGCAAAGTCCTGTGATGGTGCATGACAGTTACGGCGTAGGGGATTTCAACTTTGGCATCAATGACAAGGCCAATGACCGCTATCGCATCACCGCTTTTGTCAACAATTTCACCGATGAAAACTACAGCGCTACCGTTGTCGATTTTCGCGCTGTGTATGGGGGAGCCGAGGCGGTTTACGGTGTTTTGCCCCGCAACTCACAGCGCTACTATGGCATACGCGCCAAATTTAATTTTTAGAGAGACTTTTAGACCCGCCATGGTGCTCTAGCCTGGCGGGGTCCCGGCAAACGGGTGGGTATTATGAATACTGATAGACGATCCTTTCTACAAAAATTAAGTTTGTCGGGTATTGCGGTAGCGGTGGCTTCGCCAATATTTGCAACTGGGCGTGCTGTAGCTGCAACGACAATTAATACCGAGAAAGCTATGAACGTTGCACAAAGTAATTTTAAAATTTCACTGGCACAGTGGTCGTTACACAAAAGCTTTTTTGGTAACACCCTGGCAAAAGGCTGGGGCCATTTCGTCGAAACATTGCAAGATAATCCTGATGCCTTACTGCAAGGCGCACTTCATCCCAACGACTTCCCGGCTATCGCCAGGGAACAGTTCGGCATTGATACGATAGAACTCGTTAACACATTCTATTTTTCAAAGGCAGGCGACCATGACTATTGGCACGCATTCAAAATCCAATGCCAGCAACTGGGCGTGCAGGTAGGCCTCATTATGTGTGATGCACTGGGCGATCTCGGCGATGCGGATGAAAACACAAGAAATGCGGCAGTCAAAAACCATTATGCCTGGGTCGATATTGCACAGATGCTCGGTGCACATTCCATTCGGGTTAATGCTTCGGGGCAAGGTAGCGCTGAAGAGCTTGCGGCCAACGCTGCAGATGGATTAGCTAGCCTGGCCGCCTATGGTGCGACAAAGAGAGTGAATATTGTTGTTGAAAATCACGGCGGTTACTCGTCCAACGGACAATGGCTTGCCGCTGTGATAAGGGCTGTTAACAGCCCTTATTGCGGTACCCTGCCAGATTTTGGCAACTTTTGCCTTGAGGGTTCCCCCGGCGATTGCATTAGAGAATACGACCGCTATAAAGGCGTGGCAGAGTTGGCCCCCTTGGCGAAGGGCTTAAGTGCCAAAGCCTATGACTTTGACAACATGGGTAACGAAACCACCATAGACTTCTTGCGTATGATGCAAATCGCCAGGGACGCCGGCTACAGAGGCCATGTAGGCATTGAGTATGAGGGGCACAGCCTGACCGAAACACAAGGCATAAAAGCCACTCAATTATTACTGAACCGATGTTTTTCCGAGCTTTAACCAGGCTTGTGATTAGACGATTGGTCAACTACAAGCTGCCTGCAACGATACCTTTGTCATCATGCTAAAAAAGATATTACTCGGACTACTTGCCACTTTCCTTACTGCATTGGTGGTGTTCTGGGTGATTGGCGCCGCTGTTTTTTTCGAAGAGCCCGCTATTCGTCAGCCTGTACAGGTGGCACGTCCGTTAATCACCGAGCAGCACAGCAGCAAACAAATTTACTTTGGTGATCTGCACACTCACACAAGTTACTCGATGGACGCGGCCATGTTCGGCACTCCGATGTCGAAAGGTTTTGGCTATTTTAGCCCTGCTGATGCCTGTGATTTTGCCCGCTTTTGCTCGGCTGTCGATTTCTGGAGTATTAATGATCACGCCGAAGGTTTAACGCTCCAACAGTGGCAGAACACCAAAGAGAGTATTCGCCAATGCAATGCTGTGGGTACTTCGGGCATCGAGCAACAGCCAGACACGGTGGCATTTATTGGTTGGGAGTGGTCTCACCTGGGCGATACACCTGCCAATCACTACGGCCACAAAAACGTGATCTTTCGTGACCTGGAAGAAGAGTTACTGCCCCGGCGAACCATTTCCTCCGGTGACAAAGTCTACCGGCAGATGGCCAATCTGCCAGCACCCGTAAGAGGCCTGGGCCTGCTCGTGGCAGGCATGAGTGACTTGTCCGCCTATGGCAGTTATGCCAGCCACATGCAAAACCTGAATGACACTCCCGATTGTGCCCCCTCAGTCGACACCACCTTATTGCCAGACAATTGTTACGAAAAAGCAGAAACACCAGCGGAACTGTTTACCAAGCTGGACCAGTGGGGCTTCGATGCACTGGTTATCCCGCACGGCCTGGCCTGGGGTTCCACCAATGTGACAGGTTCTGATTTTGAGCAACAGCTGCAACAGCACAACCCTAAATACCAACGCTTGGTGGAAGTGTATTCCGGGCATGGCAGCTCTGAAATTTACCGCGACCTGAAAAAGGGAAGCACAGTCTACGCAGAAACGCCCAACTGCCCGCCTGCCCAGAATGGCT
>JBALVT010000074.1:5971-18459 GCA_036961345.1 Halioglobus sp. | reverse complement strand
CGAGTTGATGTATTGATTATTGGCGCTGGCCCTGCGGGGACAACAGCAGCGGCCCTGTTGGCAGAGCACGGACTTAAGACCTGGTTGGTAGAGCGAGAGGAGTTTCCAAGATTTCGCATCGGAGAGTCTCTATTGCCAGGTGGGAATGCCATTCTCAAGAAACTTGGCGTGTGGGAAAAAATGGATGACGCTGGTTTTATCCGAAAATATGGTGCCGAGTTCGTTAGTGCGGATGGAAAAAGCCGCGTACACAACATCTTTGCCAATGGTCTAGTCAAAAATCTCGACTACACATACCAGGTGGAACGCTCGCGTTTCGATAGTTTATTACTGGATAATGCGCTCGAGAAGGGTGCGAAACTCAAGCAGCCCTGTCGAGTAATATCGGTGGAGGAGCAAGCCGAAGGTTGGCTAGTCATATTAGAGAGCCAGGGGCAGCGCATAGAGGTGCCTAGCCGATGGTTACTCGATGCGAGTGGTCGGACAGCGTTTTTAGGCCGACGGCTGAACTTGCCGGAAGATGAGATTCCCTATCCCAAGCGTTTTGCTGTGTATAACCATTTTACCGGGGTCAAGCGAGCAGCTGGTAAAGAGGGTGGGAATATTGTCATCACGCGCCTGCGGGACGGCTGGTTCTGGGCTATCCCAATTGATGCAGATAAGACCTCTGTTGGGGTTGTGTCTACCCGCAAGAAGGAGGAGTGGAAGGATCCTGCATTTACGCCGCAGGTGTTTTTTGATAAGGAAATTGAGCGGGCCGAGTTTTTGCAAGGCCTGATGCGGGATGCTCAGCCCCTGGACAAATTTCGCGTGACGGCGGACTACACCTACAGTTTCTCGCACTATGGTGGGCCGCGTTATCTATTGCTGGGCGATGCTGCCAGCTTCATTGATCCTATCTTTTCTTCCGGTGTATATCTCGCTATGCACAGCGCCGCCATGGCCGTTGATATAATTATTGCTGCGCAGCGCGAGGGGCGGGCATTGACGGCAATGGATACCAAGCAGTATACCCGAAGCTTGAAGAAGAACGTGCGAGTAATGCGTAACCTGATCGAAGTGTATTACGATCCGAGAGGCTACGAGGTTTTCATGTCGCCGACCGAGCGGTTCAAACTCTTTCAGTCGGTCAACTCGATCGTGGCGGGTACTTCCAATCCCGGGTTTTCGCTGCGCTGGCGCTTTCGATTGTTTCTACTTATCTGCAAGCTGAGTCGCCACTATCGTATCGCTCCCAGGCAGAGTTTGCGATAACGGCGATTTCCCCCGTGCTTACGGCAATACCATTACAACGCGCGCGTCCATGAGTATTTTTTGGTTGGCACTGACGGTCAGTTGGTAGATAGCCCCGTTTGCATTATTGAGTACACAGCAGGCAACGCAGTGAAGTTCGCTATCGCTGGGGTCGACCCTGGGTTGGTGCAGTGTCATCGACTTTATCGCACCGATATAGGCAACGCTATTGCCGCCGATACTGCCTTCGTTTAACGCAGCGTGTATGGCGGCGGCTTGCGCCGCGTACTCCACCAGGACAACACTGTGTAACATGCCGTCTTCTCGCAACGGGTTGTGCTCGCTGTGTACATCGACGGCTACCGCTTCTATGGCTTGATGGTCCCAGGTCACAAGGTGATCGAGAAGACACATGCTGCCGCTGTGAGGTATTAGTGTCGCGATCTCTTCAGGGCCAATGGCTTGCCGCCCGGATGTCATGTTGAGGTCGGTTTTACAGAGATACGCACCGGCTGATCCGAGCTCGTAGAGAGCGTCACACTTCCGCTATCTCCCGCCGCCACAAGTTCCAGAAGTGGCAGGACTCTAGCGCTGGGATTGTTTTGGCGAAGAGTTTCCAGGGCAGAATTTTTACAGGGGGTTTCCTCTTTTTCACCCACGTCGAGTTCGATGAGAATTTGTGCGATTGAGTTCTCGGTGGCTCCTGGCGTCAACCACAGAGCGCAGGCAAAGGACGAGTCAACAGGGCGTTTTCTATGCATTGGTCCCACGACGGCGCAATCGGCCAGAACCAGGAGTGTAGATAAATTTTCCAGGCAGATAAGTGGCAGGGCTTCCAGGAACCCGGTAGCTACTGTGTAATCGTAAGCAGATAAACTGACGGATGGCGCTCGTGATGCTGTCGCTATGCTCCAATATCCTGCAGCGGCGTTGTGCACTGAATTGTGAAAGTGAGTAGGCGACACCGCAATGTCTTCGCGTAGCAATCCGCGACAAATCTGATCGTGAATGCCGTAATCTCCCCCGGAGGAGGCGAATACAGCTGCGAGATGGGCCGCCTCTTCAATGCGTTCTCCTATAGCGTCTTCACAGGCGCCGAATGCGGTGCGGACGCTACTGGTGGCCCTGCGTCGCTCATTGGTCGGTAGCAGTATCGGTTTGTACTTGGTCAATGGAGATGGAGTGTAATCAACTGTGCCCGCAAGTACGTCACAGCTGTCACGCCATCCCTCGAGTCCGGGGGCATAGAGGCCCACAGATTCTATGTGAGCGGTTAGCTTCATGAGGCCCGCCCCAGCACCAGGCTGCAATTACTTCCACCAAAACCGAAAGAGTTGCTCAGGACATAGCTCATATCTCTGTGCTCTGGCTGCATCAGGAGGTTGCAGTGAATATCCTCGTCAACGTTTTGCGTATTCAAGGTCGGTGGCATGAACCCATGCTCGAGTGCAAGTAGGCAGAATATGGCTTCGGCGATACCGGCGGCGCCTAGCGTGTGGCCGATAAACCCTTTGGTTGAGCTGCAGGGTGTCTTCTCGCCAAACAGCCGGGTTACCGCTACAGATTCAGTCAGGTCATTAGCTGCGGTACCTGTGCCGTGCAGATTAATGTAGTCGATCTGATCGGGGGTCAGGCCCGCTCTTTCTAATGCGCGTTGCATTGCAAGAATGGCTCCCAGACCTTCCGGGTGTGGTGCAGACATATGATGTGCATCACCGCTCTCGCCATAGCCGAGCAGCCGCATCCCGGTGGGTTTGTCGACTCGCTCCAATAGTGCAAAGCCGGCTGCCTCGCCAATCGACAGCCCTTGACGCTGAGCATCAGATGGGCGGCACACATCATTGGCAATGAGCTGTAGTGAGCTGAACCCGTATAGCGTCGTGAGGCATAGGCTATCCACCCCTCCCACTACAGCGGCATCACAGAGGCCTGCAGATATTGCCCGGTGAGCACTCGCGAAGACTTTGGCGCTGGAGGAGCAGGCCGTAGATATGGCACTCGACGGGCCGGACAAGTTGAGATACCGGCGCACAAATTCACTGACCGAAAAGGTATTGTGGCTACCTGCGTAGTCGTACCAGTCAGGCAGGTCCTCGGTCTGGGCATGTAACTCCCGGTAGGCGAGTTCGGTCTGGTAGATTCCCGCGGTACTGGTGCCAACGAAAACTCCGATTCGATTTGAGCCGTGGCGGCTCGCGGCCTCTGCAACCGACTCGCTAAAGCCGTCGCAATCGAGCGACAGTGCTGCCAGGCGGTTGTTCCGACAGTCGTAGCGTTGAAGATGAGTTGGCACAGCTTTGTGGTCGGCGGCAGAGATTCTACCAACAAAAGTATCGAGCTCGGCGGCCCGGTCAAAGTCGCAGTGTGTTAATCCCGACCGGGACTCACTCAGCGCAGACCACTGCTGGTCCAAACCCGTTCCCAGCGCGCTGCTTAGTGTGTAGTTATTTATTGAGAGTGCTTTCATCTGTCCAGAAATCGTAAAAGTTAAACCAGTTGAAGGGATGCGCCCGCGCATACTGTTCTAGCACGTTTGCGTATTGTTGCATGTTTTCCTGTAGCTTATCTTGTCTGTGCTTTCGCTCAACAGGCTCCCCATCGCAAATCTGATGAAATCGAATCCGATAACTATTGCCTCCCTCATAAATAGCGAAGCAGAGGAACACCGGGACTTTGAGCGTCATAGATAGCATCCAGGGGCCCGTGGGGAAATTGGCCTGTCCATCAATGAAGTTGAGCTGGTGCGTGGGCTCCCCCAGCCCTGAACGATCGGCCATGATGCCTACCATTTGACCATCCGATAGGGCTTCGTTCAAGGTCAGGGCAAGTGTTGTGGGGGGCACGGAAGCGTCGATCATGTCAGCGGCGAGCTGAGGATTTAGTTGTTCGAAGACCTGCATCGCTGCGGGGTTGTGCTGCTTGTCGATTAATATACGTAAGCGGATATATTTCCGCTCTACCGCGGGCACCCGCATGGCATCGAAGCTGCCGAGATGGGAGACCAGGAGGATGCAGCCCTTGCCCTTACGGCTGTGAGACCGAATCAGCTCATCGCCTACCAGATCCAGGTTGAAGCGATCCGACTTGCCAGAAAGAAATAACAGGCGATCGGATGACACCAGTGCGAAGGTATAGAAGTGTTTGAAGGTATGCCACCAGTTGGGCCGATGGGGAAGAACTTTTGCCAGGAAGGCCTGGGAGGATGCACGGCCCTCCCGGGCAGTAAGTAGAAAGAACAGAGCAATTGGCACGCACAAAATGCGAAGAAACCCTCTGCCAAAATAGGTTGCAGAGAAACTCAAGGCCGACAGCCAGAACAGGTTGCTGCGCTCCATTTGTTCGCTCCAGTGGCTCAAGATCCCTCAGTACTTACTGGGCGCATCGAAATCGTGGCTTCACAAACTATTTGTTGCTTGCGTGTAACTATCAGCAAGAGTCTTGTGACCTCCGGGCGGCTTTTGTTTGATGGCTGGCAATTCACTTCAAGTGTTTCACCGGGCAGTATCGGCGTTAGAAATTTTACACTATTTATTGTGGTGAGTTGCCATCCACTGGATTGTTCTTCGATAAGATTTTGTAGCCGTAAAAGTAATAGTGCACCGGGTATGATGGGATTGCCTGGAAAATGTCCGGTGAAGCTGGGGTGGTCGGATTCTATTTGTAGTGTGTGGCTGCCCCTAATAATCGTCATTGTTCGTATCCATGCGGGTATCGCTGAGCGCAGACTGAAGCATCGAAAATGTGCTCTTCCCGAGGCTATTGCGAGGAATGCTGGTCACCTTTTTAAGCGGGCGGGGCAAAAATACAGGGTCGATGACCTTGGCCAATTTGCGACTAACCTCTCCCGTTGTGAGTTTTGTAACCACCAGAGCCGCCAGCCGCTCCTCACCGCCCGGTCTACTGCGCGTAAAGAACACGCCATCATCGACTCCATCGATGGTTAGCAGTTCGCGGTTGAGATGAATTAGGGATGCGCGTTTTCCGCCGATATTGAGCATGTCACCACCGCGTCCAAGAAAACGGAACTGCGATTGAGAAATGATCTCTAGCTCATCCTGTAATACAACAGCGTCGACCAGGTGAGGTGCGCTGACGATAAATTGCCCGCTGTGCTTGTTCAGGCTTATACAATCCAGGAGAGTCCAGTTTTCGTCATTGACAGTGCTGCGGCTGGCTAGGCTGCCACCTTCACTACAGCCGTAAATTTCGTGAACGGGGCAATTCCACGCCTGTTCCGCAGCAGCTGCCAGATCAGGGTCCAATGGGGCAGTGGCTGAAACGGCACCGTACATATCAGGTAGGGGAATCCCCGATAGCACGAGGGCCTTCATGTGAACGGGTGTGGTGACCAGTAATCGTGGTTCGGGCATTGAACTCAGCGCATTTACAATATCGGCCGGGTAAAACGGGCGGCCAGTGTGTACACAGCAGTTGCCGCGTAGGGGCATCATAACGCTCATCTCAAGCCCGTACATATGTTGTGGTGGCACGGTGGCAACGATTGATGTCAATTGGTGGGGTGTCAGGAAACGGCGTTGCAGCAAATCTGTCGTACCACACAAGGTGTGCCAGCGCTTGGTAATGCTGGTTGGCTCGCCGGTACTTCCGGAAGTGAAAACGATGGCTGCTGTGAGCATTTCCGCCAGAGGGGCATTGCTTGAGCCTGCCTCGCTCTCACGTTTTAGTAGCCTCTCGATGTTAATGCTTGGTGTGCCCAGAAGGGCGAGTTCCAGAGCCAGTTCCCCGGACAGTTCTTCTTCGGCCAGCACTATGCAATTACTGTAGTCCTGAATCAGGCGGGAAATCGTTTTTGGGAGCCGGTTGCCAGGTAGTAAATTTGGGGTGTTGGCGATGAGTCCGGCGCAGAACCCCAGGGAAAAATTTAAGCGGTCTTCGCAGAGGTTGATGCAATGGCTGCCGGAACTGGCTAGCTCGGTTGCCAGTCGACCTGCCAGTCCAAGAAACTCGTCCGAAGTAATTGTACTGGCATCATTTTGACGAACGAACATCGGTCGTGTGCTCGAGCCAGGCGCGATTGAGGAGGTCATCCGATGTTTTTGATGTCAGCACGTAGCACTATTAGCAAGTATTGCCAGAAATTGGGTTGATCTATTGATCGAAAATTCCACTGGCGATAAATAAACTCGCCGATAAACAAGATGGCAATAAGTCCCCAGTTCAAAAAATTGGTACACAATGACCAAACTGCCTCTGAAGCCACCAGTGGTAGCAAGGCAGAGAAAACTGTAATAGCCGCAAAGAGATAGCACCAGACGGCCGTCACCTTCCGAGTGTATGTTTGCAGTACTGGGGAAAGATCTCCGTGGACGGCCTCCGCCATACGGGTGACGAGCGGGACCTGGCCTTTTCCGAGAGTGCGGTAAAATACGCTCCACATCAACAGAGGTATTGCCACGGGAGGAAGGTAAAGGATGGCGCGCGTCTGCCCCAACATGTAGACCGCGAGGGACATTGCGGTGACGGCGGCCATAACCAGCAAGCTGAAGCCGTTTTTTTGCAAGATGCCTTTGAAGGTCAGACCGAGGCCCAGGAGCAGGATAGCCAAAAGCTGTAGTTGCATTTCCCCCAGGGTAACGGCGAAATGGCAGCATATCGGGTAGGCAATGATTAACACCGCCTGAATTAGGTTAATAGGGCTAACGATTTGCACTGATGTAGTCAGATAGTGAGCGCAGGCAGTTGAATATAGCCTTGTTATTTTCCTCGTCTGCTTTGAGCTTCACGCCAAAGTTCTGGTCTACGGCGAGGGCAATTTCGAGAGCATCAATTGAATCCAGCCCCAGGCTGTTGTCGGTGTCCAGGCCAAACAGGGGCCACTCCGGGCCAATTTCTCCCGACTCTATGTCCTCGAGCTCCAGTGCCTCGACTAAAATGGCAGCCAACTGGGCTTCCTGTTCACTTTGTTGCGTCATCTATGTGTCTCCGTAAATTGGCAATAACTGAGCAATCAGTCTGCCTTGGTAGCGCTGTATTCGCTGAAGGTGCCGAAGGTGATATCGCGTCGGGTAGAAGTCAGGCCCGCTGCAGCCATCGTACTGAGAATGGTTTCCGGGGGAACACAGTGTTCTATTGTGTCCCAATAATACCGCATCAATTCCTGAGCCTCTGCACTGCGCCGGAATATTTTCGTCAAGGCAGGTACGATTGTCTTCATGTAGGTGTTGAGAAGGTAGTGCCCCATACTGCTTTCGGGGCGGGTTATTTCCAGGATGAGGAGTTTGCCGCCCGGTTTCAGAACCCGCAGATATTCGTCAAACAGGGCTCTCAGGTCGGCGACGTGGCGCAGAGCGTAACTCATAGTCACTCGATCGAATTGATCGTCTTCGAAAGGCAGGTTTTCTCCCAACCCCTGGGTCGCGAGTTGTACTCCACGCTTCTTCGCCTCGCCCAACATACCTTTGCTGGGGTCGAGCGCAACGACGAGCCCGGTACTGCCGACCATATCTTGCTCGAGCTTGGACACGACGCCAGTGCCCGCGCCCGCGTCCAGAACCACCATGCCTGGCTCGAAGCCAACGCGCTCCAGTGCCTGCCGCCGGTATCTCTCGCCAGAGCCAAAGCTCATAACGTTGTTGATCCAGTCGTAGTGCTGGGCAGAAGCATCGAACATTTGGTCCACCACCTGGCGTCGGTGGTTCTCAGATCGATAGTAATCAGTAAGCACCGGGTGCGGTGTAACCCGGTTTTCAGCGTCGCTCATTGATAGCTGTTCCTGTACAAAATATGGCAGGTTTGTGTGGTGTTAGCCACTCTCTAATATTTAAGGGACTGGGTTGGAGATCCTCGCCCTTGAGGGTGACAGGATATATGCAATTACCGTATAATTTCCACAATTTTTATGCCCGTTATAAGCGTTTCGCTGTGGGCTGGCACTTCTTAGGGTCAGAAAATAGGGTATTACATGAACCATTGGACACGAGAAGTGGCGGCTGGTACGAGTGTCGCGTGCAGCTACAGTCGTCAGCCTCTCACCGATATCCTACAGACCCCTGGTGTTCTCTCGGTTATTAGCTTTACGCAAGAGGCTGCTCTGGGTGACGATCCACGCCATATTGAGTGTGGTGTGCCGATGTTAGGCCAACCTCCTGTCCATGAGGTTTGGTATGCCACAGGGGAGGTCCATAGCGGTTATCGCGGTGCCTGCTCCTGGTCATGTTCTGACGATACTCTATTTGTCGCGCGCTGCATTGACGAGGCAGGTGATGGGCGCAGCCAATGTGAACTCGTGGACGAGGCCTATACCGAGCTCCTGGATGCGATGGGCGCGCAAGGGTTCTCGAATATCGTCAGGGTGTGGAATTACTTGCCTGAAATCAATGCGGGAACGGGAGATGACGAGTGTTACCGGCATTTTTGCATAGGCCGGGAAAGGGCCCTTGATCGCTTCGGTTATCAGGGTGCGACCTTTCCCTCCGCCAGTGCACTCGGACACACGGGTCAGCGAACAATTGTCTATCTAATGGCATCCAGAGGGGCGGTGACGCACATCGAGAACCCCAAGCAGGTGAGTGCCTACGACTATCCCGTTGAGTATGGTCCCGCCAGCCCTTCCTTTGCCCGGGCAACATTGAACGAGTGTCAGGCGAGTTACTCCCAGCTCTATGTGTCTGGTACCGCAAGTATTGTTGGGCATCAGAGCCGCTATGCGGGCGACTTACAAGGTCAGTTGCGCACGACATTCTCTAATCTGGAGGCTCTGTTGGGGCGAAGCGCCGAAACCGCAGGCGTGAGCAGTCTGCAGATGGGGCTGCTCAAGATCTACGTCAGACGAGAGAGCGATCTTGATGAGATTCAGCAGGCGGTGAAACATCAGTACCCCGGTATACCAGCCGTCTATTTACGTGCTGATATTTGCCGTCGCGAACTGCTGGTAGAAATAGATGGTTTGAGTGAAGTACTCGAGGCGCTTCCGATGTCCACGACGTTGCATCCAGCAATGCATGAATAAAACCGGAAAAAACTCTCTGCATGAAATGGCCTCCAACGTCGGTGAAGACGCTCCGCTCTTCTCTCTGAAAGTTGTTTTAACCGGTTTGTGCTTTGCCCTGTTCGGTCTGATCGGCCTGTTATTGTCTGTTACCGTATTCCCCCTGTTTTACCTCCTGCCTATTGGAGCACAGAGGCGCAAGCGCTGGAGTCGAGCGGTTCTTAACAAAGTATTTCCGGCTTATATCCGTTTCATAGGTTTGTGTGGAATAGTTAAAGTTGAGGGAATGGAGTGTGACGACCTACAGGCTGGAGGCAGGCTCATCGTGGCTAATCATCCTTCTCTCCTCGATGTGATCTACCTGATGGCGGTGGTTAAAAATGCCAACTGCCTGGTAAAAAAGTCGTTATTCGTAAACCCATTTATGGCAGGTACTGTGAGAGCGGCCGGGTATATTCGCAATGACTCGGAAACGCTGTTGCAGGAGTGCGCAGCATCATTGGCAGCGGGTGATAATTTGATCGTGTTCCCGGAGGGTACACGTACTGACCCTGCCAAACCGTTCCGCTTTCTGCGTGGGGCCGCCAATATCGCGCTCGAAGCCCGCAGTGATGTATGGCCGGTTACTATTCGCTGCCAACCTGCTCGCCTGATGAAGCGCCAACCCTGGTATAAGATGAGCAAGTCCACCATACAAGTCAGTCTGCAGGCGCACGCTCCCATCAGTGTCGTCCCTTTTCTGGAGTCGGAGCTTCCCAGGCCGCGGCGGTCGCGTCAATTTACCCGCGACATGGAGGCGTTTTATGCAGCCCAGTAAGCCTTCAGGTACAATTTGGTCTATGTTATTCTGGACTTGCGACCAGCGGCGTTAGGTAGAAAGGAGAAGTGAGCACAATGCACAGTAAAAAAGCAATTTATGAACGACTCGTCACGATGATGGAGGAGTTGTTTGAGGTTGAATCTGGAAGGGTGTTCCCCGAGGCGCTGCTGGGGGAAGATTTGGGTATCGATAGCATCGACGCCGTGGACATGGCTGCCGAGCTCCAGAAAATCACCGGCCAAAAAATTAAGCCCGCAGCCTTTAAGGATATTCGCACTGTTCAGGACCTGGTCGACGCAGCCTATGCGGTGCTCGGCGATAATGACGTCGCGGTGCCGGGCTAAATTCCTGCCCACTCCACAGTGACTCCTTCCTTGCATAACCCCTGTGTGCTTATACCTGTGTACAACCACCCGGATGGCATTCGGATAGTCTGTGAGCGATTACAGGCCTATGAGTTACCTTGTCTGCTGGTAGATGATGGCAGCGATCAGCGGTGTTTCGAAGTTTTACAAGAGTTGAGCCAACAGTACGAGTGGGTTCAAGTGCTTCGTTTTGAAGAAAACAGGGGTAAAGGTGCCGCGGTTTGTGCAGCACTGTTGTGGGCCAACGGTGAGGGTTATAGCCACGCACTCCAGGTGGACGCGGATGGTCAGCACGACTTGGGGGATGTGCCCCGATTTCTGGAGGTATCCAGAGCCCACCCGGAAGCCATTGTGACCGGGGCGCGAGTGGCCGATGGTATATCAGCTACTCGCCATTATGGCCGTAAGCTCACAGATTGGTTGGTCTGGTTACAGACCTTGTCAGTCACTATCAAAGACTCTATGTGTGGGTATCGACTGTACCCTGTGGGCCCCACTGCGGAGTTGATACAGGCACATCGGGTTGGCCAGCGCATGGATTTTGACACGGATATTCTGGTGCGCCTGTGGTGGCGCGGCGTGCCGGTTGAACAGGTGACAACCAGGGTCATCTATCGGGATGGGATTCCCTCCCATTTCCGCATGGTTAAAGACAATCTTTATATGATCCGTATGCACATACGACTGGTTTTAGGTATGCTGCCACGGGCGCCCTTACTGCTATCACGTAAATTCGCTAGTTGAGTCGATTCCCTATGCAACAACCCCTTGCCAGTAGTGTCGAGATAGAGGTGCCCTTTCATGATGTCGATTCGATGAACATCGTCTGGCATGGGCATTACTCCAAGTATTTCGAGCTGGCTCGCTGCAAATTACTGGAGTCCTTCGGCTATTGCTATAAATCTATGGCCGAGTCAGGCTACGCTTGGCCGGTAGTCGACATGCGGCTAAAGTATGTCAGGCCGGCTGTATTCGGGCAGCGGATCTGTGTCACTGCTACCTTGAAAGAGTGGGAATACCGGCTCAAGATCATCTACGAAATCACCGATACTGAAACCGGCGAGAAGCTGACGAAGGGTTACACGGTTCAGGTTGCTGTGGACAGAGACAGTGGCGAAATGTGTTATGAATCTCCCTCTATTTTGGCTAAAAAACTTGGGATTGCCGATTGAAGAGATCGTGGGTTTGCTGTCTTCTAGTACTGCTGCCAGTGACGGTTTTGCCGGCTCCGGCGGTGTTAGCGAGCGAAACTCAAACCGAGCCCGTACCGGAAGTGTCACTACATTTGTCTAAAGACATGCTTGTGGGCGGTCGATTCCACCAAAGTAAGGAGCAAGCCGGGCTCCCCAATCCGCTGCAAAGCCAGGGGGAGTTTCTGTTCTGGCGAGACAGGGGCGTGCACTGGTCTACCGAGACACCGGTGCAGCAGATCACTGTATATCGTAGCGATAAAACCTTGCAGTCAATTGGAGACTCGGGAGAAGTAAAGGAACAGAAAAGCCGCAGTGAACGTACTTTTCGTCGTATCTTGCTCGATATTTTCAGTTTCGATGAAGCCCAAATTGAGCGTCAGTTCGAGCAGCACTGGCAGGTGGGTGAGCAACAGCGCTGGCATCTATTGTTACAGCCGAAAACCATGACGCTGAAAAGAGCGCTGCAGCAGGTGACCCTGAGTGGCGGCGAGTTTGTAGACACCCTGCGAATTGTCGATGCCAAAGGTCTCGCGCTGGAGATTGATTTTTCTGAGCAGCATAGAAGTGGTCAGGGGTTAGACGCGAAAAGCTGCCAGGCGTTGTTTTTCTATAGTCCAGAGCAGTGTCAATAGACTCGCGCCAGATAGCGCTACGCGCAGTCTTTCTGGTTTTTCTGGTTTTGCTGTGCATGGCGGGTCTGCGCATCGCCAGCCATGGCATCGTCATTAAAAATGACTTGATCAGTTTGCTCCCCGAATCAGATTCCTCATTGGCGGTAATCGAAGCGAGCCAGCAGATGACTGCTGCGGTGGGCGATGTTGCACTGTGGGTTGTGGGGGGAGAAAACCTGGATGACGTGGCGGCGGCAGGCGAGCTTGTTCAGCGCAAAGTAAACGATGCACCGGGATTGGGGATAGTCGATTTTCAGA